>NZ_JACGVZ010000013.1:0-127579 GCF_014077465.1 Colwellia sp. BRX10-4 | reverse complement strand
TTTGCAAGTTTGAGCGCATCACGTTTATCGCTGAGTATTTTACCTAAATGAACTGACTTAGTGCCGCGCTGGTCTTCGTTATAAGCGACTTTAGTAAATGTTTTATGGGTATCTAAGCCAATGAAAAGTATGTTATGTTTTATCATGCTAGCCTCTGTTTTATATTGTTGACACATATATTATGGCTCTGGTTTGTAAAACTAACCCACATTTAGAGGCTAGCACCTTGCGGGGAGTCATTGTGTCTTGCTGCAAGGAGTATTTAAGCATGAGTGATACTAAAAAAGATAATTTCTATTGGCCTGATGTATCAACAGTAGAGTCTGCCAAAGCTGCTACCAAAGGTTCTATGTTCGTAGCATTATTTGTTGCTACAGTTACAGCCGCATTTGCCTTATATGGTATGTATAACGATCCAATTTTAGGAATTGATGCTTGGGCATTTGTCGATTCATTTATTTTTATACTTATTGCATTTGGTATTTGGAAACTAAGCCGATTCGCAGCAACGTTTGGTTTAATTTTTTATATTATCGAACAAGTTGATATGTTTATAACTAACCCGTCAGTACCTTTCTTAGCTATTTTATTTATTGTTATCCTCATTGGTGGGGTAAGAGGAACATTTAGTTATTATAAGCTTAAAAATCAAACTGTAGAGGTTTCAGAACCAGCAGCATAATAATACGTTCAGATAACAGCTGGCTGTTGTTCGTTCCTCAACATTTTAGCAAACAATTTTTGCCTGTTATTAGGGTGTTAAGTATTTCTCTAGTTCAGAGTTTGTATTTATTTTAAAGGATGTAAATGAAAAAAAACATTATTGGAATGATTTTAACTTTATTCCCATTAATTGCTTTAGGGGAAACAGTTATCGTATCAGAAATACTTATCGGTAAATCCCAACATGAAATTAAATCGTTCTTAAATCCAAAAGTTTCAAATGTGAGCTATTCTGCAACTTTGAATGATAGTTCATTTGGGTTTAGATTCGGTGTTAAATTTTTCGATAATGTTTCAATTGAACTTGCTAAACATGATCATGGAAGTGTGGTTAATGAATTTACAGTTTATTATCCTACTTCGATCACAGGCACACCTTCTGGCGGAGATTGCTGTTTAGGTTCTGAGCATGACTATAACGCAGAAGCAATAATACCTATCGAAATTGAATCTATTAGGTTTGGAATAAAAGGTGAGGTAGGGTTAGTCACTAACTTTACTGTTAATGCTCGGGTTGGACTTGCTCACTGGTCATATAAAAACTATACGCCAAAAAAACTTACAAACTTTAGTCCTCCACCAGTTAGTGACGGAAGTGGAAATGATTTATATTATTCATTAGGCGCAGAATATAAGTTTTCAGAAGGTTTATATCTTGGCATTGAGTACTCACTATTATCTGTAAATGAAAGCTATGCTGTCAATGATGTAAGTGGTTCTTTTAGCCATGATGTAAAAGATTTATCAATAGTTGCAGGTTGGGTGTTCTAAATACCTAAGCCACTCAAGTCGGACAAAAAGCACTTGGCTATTTGTTCCATCATCGCTATTTTAGCCAACCAATTTTTTGCCTGTTAATTAGGCGTTTGTGTTAATCATGGAAAGTGTATGCGTATAGTTTTTGTTTTAATCCTCCTACTTTTTTCAGTGACAGTTAAAGCTGAAAATATTAAACCTTTCACATCAGATGGTTGCAGTTCTTTCCCTGATGGTACATTTGATCATAATGAGCTATGGTTATCTTGCTGCACTGCTCACGATTATGCTTATTGGCAAGGTGGAACTTATGAAGAGAGGTTGGTTGCAGATAAAGAACTTCATCAGTGTGTTTTAAAAACTGGCGAGCCACAAATTGCCAAGCTAATGTTAGCAGGTGTGCGAGTGGGAGGAAGCCCATATTTTCCTACGTCATTTAGATGGGGTTATGGTTGGTCCTATCCTCGCTGGTATACTATATTAACTGAGGCCGAAAGAAAGCAGATAAATTCGATCGAAAATCGTCCATACAAGGCATTCAAGCAGGACTAATAACAGTTGGCTCTTAATGGGGCGTTATGCTGTAAAGGAAGGTTAGGCGTTGGCTAAATTTGAAATACCCATACAAATAATCGAAAGGGATGGTCCCTTCAAAGAGGTCAAGCAGGATGCTTCAATTGTTAATATTAAATTATTAAATTCGGTTGTAATAGAAAATGTACTGGTGATCTATCCTAATATAATTGCAGCTATTAAAGGGCAATCTGAATTAACATTTGAGTGTTCTCAAATTTCTTCGGTAATACAAACGGATTCAAACCTTAAGGAAAAGTCTAAAAGTGACTGGATATTTTTTGGCTTGTAACAACATAAGCTATTAAACACAGATTAAAAACAGTTGGTCTTCTCGTGCCCCGCTTATTTTGGCCAACAATTTATCGCCACTTAGCTTGGCTTTATATAACTAGGAGTATAAAAATGGATTTTGGTAAGCTTCATAAATCAGAAAAAAACATACTAGCAGGAGTTGCTGGTGGAATAGCTGCATATCAGGGGATTAATCCCTATAAAGTTAGAATCGCTTTTTTACTCACCGCACTATTGACTGGAGGGATCATTGTTATTGTATACACAGGATTAGCTTTGTGGATGTCTCCTCCTAATCGGTAATTACGAAGAAGGCAATAGAGTTAGCTATTAGTTATTTTTCACCAATCTAGCATAGTTACATTACAAGGCATTAATGCACCAATAAATAACAGTTGGCTGTTGTTTGTGCCTAACAGATTTAGCGATTAATGTGGTATTATTTTTCCATTTTTACCGTAAATACAGGTGTGAGTTAATTATGGTTCAAAACATTATAGTAGTGGCGTTATTAACTGGATCCATAGGGTTAATGCTATTGGTTATAGGTTCGATTTTTGCTGCTATTGTAGCTCTGGGGAATAAACAGCACTTATTTGGTTGGTCTGTATTTTTGTGTTTTCCTCTTTCATTAGTTTATTGTGCTATGAATTGGGACAAAGCCGCATATTCTGGAAAAATGGTTTATTCAGGGGCGGTTTTACTGACAGTAACGGCTATTATTTTGAAAGCCGGTGGTGTGATTTAGAGGGGGCATATAATAAGTCTTTCAAACGGGTAAGTAACTACTTTTTAACTCACTCAGGTGACTCGATAACTGCGTATAGCGCTTTCACGCAAAGTAATGATTAAACATGGCAGTATAAAAACGCTAAATTTGCTCAAATTTTTAAGGCTAAAAATGGTTCACGACTCTATTTTATCGGATAACTTAAGCGGTTTCATAATTAATGTGATATTGCCTTTATTGCCTGTGGATCTAAAAAATAATTTGTACACCTTATTTAAGTTACCCTTTAAAACAGTTTAATTGTCATTTTTTTTGAGTGAAGGTTGGGTTATTAATTATTCTAGCATTGGCATAAATGCAAAATAGCTGGTTTTTCTTACGTTGTTCAGCATTTTAGCTAATCAATTTTTGTTTGTTGTAGGGCGTTATATATTAAAGGAATGATATTGAAAATTTAAAAGTGTGTTGTATTAGTCTTTTTGTTAAGTGGTTGTACTGTGTCCAATCATAATTTAAATAATGGGCCAAATGCCTTAGGTGGTGGATTTTCTGACAATAAGCTTCAGAAAGGGCTTTATTCTATTGTAGCAAAAACAAATTTTGCCCCATGGAGTGACTATAAGGCTGCTCATAAAATCTTTAATCGTAGAGCTACACAGTTATGTGGTATAGCTGATTTTACTGCAATTGAGCTTGTAGAAAGAGAGTTTGAACATATTCCTAGAGACCTTCCCCCTAAATATATCATCTCTCAAGTTAATGGTTATGTCATTTGCAAATCATCAAATTTGACTATTAAAGAAGCTGAAAAATTAATTCAAGCTTCATATGCAGTAAGCTTATAAGTTGTTTAAACGGATGTTTTGGGTGAACTTATTAATCTAGAAAGTCCTAGTCCGGTTAATACGAATGCAAAAAATAAAATATGAAGCCACAACTTAGGACCAATCTCAGTGTTCAACTCAGATAAAGACGTAATTGATGTAAATTGTCCTGTAGTTATCAGTTTTACAACCCATTCATTGGCAGGGGTTGCTGAAAGTGTTGTTAGCCATCCTAAAATTATTACTTGCGCAACACTTACTAGATATGAAGCGTTAAAGTTATAAATAAGGCTAGCAATAAACGTATAGAACACAGACACGCTAATATGCACAAGCCATGATAATACAATGGCGGTAGTTTCATTATAATTACCTAAGTTTATATATGCTGATGCGTGTCTCGAAGTTAACGTAAGCATTCCAAATAAAGGTTGGATTACAATAAAGGCAATACTAGAAAAAATGCCAATTAAAAATATAGTGGTGAAATCTTTAGTATTCATTTGTTACTCTTGGTGTGTTTTGATAATTACTAGACATGTTTAAACGCTGATTAATTTCGAAAAAAGTATATTTTTCAGGTAGCGGCCTAACAAGTTATGCTAAAAAGAGCATGTTCCCATTTAATCTAACAGTGTTAACATATTTGAAAAATGGCAAAACCAAATAGCATTAGATAATTTTCGTTAGTTGAATCATTTGATGTTAAAGAATATGTCATCAATCAGTAAGTTACATCATTGGTAGATAACCGTTGTTTTTTGTTTGTTGCCGGACATTCCGCCAAAAAAATTAGTTACGAATGGAATATTTATTTTAGGAGTTAGTCGGATGAGTTTCGTTATAGATATTTTTGTTTGGTTATTAATTGAGACTATATTTGGATTTGTTTTTTATACGACCGGCGGCTTGATTCTAAAAATGCTGACCTTGGGTCAGTTTAAAAATAGAATTTCATGATTTTGCTTCTTTTAAGAAGGTTAAGTCTAAAAAAATCAATTTAATCTGTCTGTTAGGAATATCCTTTTATGTGCTATCCATTGTGTTAATGGTTTATCTAAACAATTAAAATATAATAAAATACCAAGTATAAAAATAACCGTTAGCTATTTACTCCCTCATCGACTATTTTACCATCAATAACTTATTTTTAAATGGAGCATTATTTGTCCCTATAATCGTCTGTTTAACTTTAGAGTGTTTACTTATAGATTGGAGTGGAATAATAATGGTCATCTTATTTGTTATAAGTTTAATCAGTATGGTTTTGTGTTTTTATGTAGCTAAATACCGTCATTCCAATAAAACATTATGGGTGCTAGCAGCACTGCTAATTGGTCCATTAGCGATCCCCTTTGTTTTCTTTTCTAAGCCGGGAACCTCACACTCATAACAAAAACTTTTTTATATATAACAAACCATTGGCTTTTTTATTCTTCAATATTTTAGCTATGCATTACTAGTCTTTTAGAAGGCGCTAGGTGAATTTTAAAATATGAAAATTATCAATGAATACGCTTTATTTGCACCATTATTATCTTATATTTTATGGGTAGTCATTCTATATGTATTACTAACAATAATACGTGCTCCAAATATTTGGGGCACTGTTGAAAGTCCAGATGATTGTCATCCCTTTTTTAACTTAGAAAAGAGCACTAGCGCTAATCTTTCAAATCAATTTGAATGGCCGGTATTATTCTATGTTATCTGTATTATTGTAATTGCCCGGCCCGATTTATATCAAAACGCATATTTATGGGCTGCTTGGGTGTTTGTTATCGGACGTGTGGTACATAGTATTGTTCAAATAGTTTCAACAAACATTCGCCTGAGAGGCAGTGTTTTTAATATAAATTTTTTAGCGGTATTATTTATGTGGGGAATTTTAGCTTTAGATATACTAAGCCGATAAAATTTATTTGATATAATATTTAAAACTTAAATGAATCTTCGGTAGTTTTTTGGACTATGTTATTCAACAACTATTTTTCACCTCTAAAAATTGTAATAGGTATAAATGAATCAATCTATTGTCGGTTATCATAAAGATGAAGAAGGTGATTGGGTCGCTGAATTAAAATGCGGTCACTTTTAGCATGTCAGACATAACCCTCCTTTTATATGTCGCCCTTGGGTAATAACAGAAAAGGGACGCGATTCGTTGTTAGGCCACCTATTAAAGTGTAAAAAATATGACTTAGGGCAGCCATCAGATCTATAATAACCTTAGCATTTATTCTCTCTACGCTAGATGGTGAAATGAGTGCTTAGTAAGATACCTAGCAGGTTTATTGGTCTAATTGGTCTAATTAGTCGATTAGTCGATTAGGCGGCTTTTTACCACTATCGTTTTAAGGCTCGGACCTCGAACTCTATAGCAACCAAAAAAACAGTGTATCTTTCATTCTAGTCAACATTCCCTTATCTGTAATTTACTTTTAATTCGGTGTTGGCTTTTTTATTTTTTGAATTTAATGGTCGAATTACTGAATGAATGAATGAAGTATTAATTTTAGCTGTGGCATTGAGTATGGACGCTTTTGCAGTATCAATTGGCTTAGGGGCAAAACACAATAGCAAGGTTACGCCTTTGGCATTAATGTCAGCAGTATATTTTGGGCTATTTCAAGGGGTGATGCCTTTATTGGGTTATCTTGGAGGTCGAGGAATACTAGGTTGGATGGAATCTTATGCTACATGGCTAGCCTTTTTATTGCTTTTGCTCATAGGTGTTAAAATGATTTATGAATCTTTTTCTGAAGGCATAGAAGATGATATTGTAAAAGTAACTCATCGCGTTATGCTAATACTTGCCATCGCTACCAGTATTGATGCCATGGCAGCTGGCTTTACTTTTACCATTTTAGCTGTAAATCCATTCGTCGCTTGCTTTATTATTGGTAGCATGACTTTCTTCTTCAGTTGGTTGGGCGTGTTTATTGGCGCTAAAACGGGTACTTGGTTAGAAAGTAAGGCTGAATTCTTGGGTGGTGTCACTTTGATTTTAATAGGTATAAATATCTTATTAAATTAGAGAGTTAATCGGCATTCAGTACGTTTACAATGAGCGAACACCTTTGATTCGCGCCATTTGTTATAAATATAACTGATAATTACTTACCCTTGAGCAGGGTATTATATTTATATTATCTTTGTTGAGGTTAATAAAATGAAAAGTACACTAAAAAAGGTATCAGAGATTGTCGCTAAGGCGAATGACTCGTTCTACAACCAGTTTGATAATGTTGATACATTGATGGGCATAATGGATAAAAACCTACGTAACCAAGGCATGAAAGCTGATGCGATTACCATTGATTGCATAGCCCAGAACAAGAAGATTGTTGTACTCATCCATGATGATAAGCCTGATACTATACAAATAGCACTGGGTAGCAAAGAAGGTGATATTTATTCATCGGTGGAATACGCACTAAATGAATTGTCAGAGGCTGTTATTATAGACATTATGGAAACAAATTTTGTCTCACAAGAAAATCACACTGGCTAATTAAAGCTAAAATAATCTTTTGCTAGCGCTAGCAAACTACGTTTAGTCGCTTAGTGGAGGTTATATTTACTCACTGCAGTAATTAAATGATTTCCTGCTTGTTTGAGTTCTTTTTTGTTATAACTTTAGCGCAGTAAAATGGGATTATGTTTGCTGGACTTCACCTATAGATCTTATTAATAATTGCAGGGCAGCCAAAAAATGCCAGAGTGATGCGTGATCAATAATTTTTCAGTAAGGGGTATTCACATATCCCCGCAAAGAAATATCGTTTGCTTCGTCCTACTCTTTACCTAATACTTCATCTGATATTCTGACGCTTAATGTGGTGTCATACCCCTAGGAGTTTACTTGATTTCACGACTTAACAAAAAAACTTTAATTCGATGGAAGGTCTACATAGATAGGTCGAAAATGTATATTGGATATGTACAATTCCTTCTGATAATTTTTGTTTTTATTAAATCACTAGGTGATAATTTTGTCACTGAATTTGTATTTACAAGTCCAATGATTGCAGTGCCAATTATATTGTTCACTTTTGTTTTATTGTCGTTGATTATTGGTTACCTTGATTCCAGACTCGGCTTTCGTGAAGAAGAAATAAGGAACCATTCTAAATCTAATCCTGTGTTAATGGATATTCAAAAGTCTCTTATAGAGTTAAATATTAGCATGGCTAAAATGGAACAAGAGAGAAAGTCGAACGATACTTAATGTTTTTACTCTAAGGTCGATTTAAATAATAACTATCATAACAGTGCCAACACAAGTCATTCAAGTCGGGCAAATTTTAGCTGTGCTTTTTTGTCTAGGAAGGTCAATAACCTTTAGTTCACTAAACTTAGCCTCTTATTGGGGGTAATAGTTTTTAAGGATTTGAAATGAAACGTAGACAGTTTGTTAAAGCTTCACTAATAGGTGGCGGAGTTATTTTAGGCGTAGGTGCCAGCGCATTTACCCTGATTAAAGAGGGCAATAAAAATAGCCTTACTGTAGAGATGGCCTTAAAAAAGCTAGATGATTTATCTGATGAAAGTCTTATCCACCAGGGCGAATGGAACCCATATCAAATATTTACCCATTGCGCACAAAGTGTAGAGTTTTCAATGTCTCAATTTCCAGAACATAAATCGAATTTATTTAAGAGTACGGTTGGTCAACTTGCATTCTCGATTTTTGCATCTAAGGGAAAGATGACACATGACTTAGGAGAGCCTATTCCAAGTGCTCCAATTATTATTAAACATCTAGACTCAACACACGCACTCATTCGTTTAAAACAATCTCTGCTCAACTTTAGCCGTTATCAGGGGATTCTTGCGCCGCATTTTGCCTATGGTGAGCTATCGAAAGCGGAGTATGAAATAGCACATGTCATGCATTTATATAACCATCTTCAAGAGATAAAGTCTTAGCAATGCCGTGGTCAAGTGACTTAAGTCACTAAAATTACTCAAATTGATGTTGAGTGCTTTGCATAGTTTCTGTTAATTGAATCTAAAATAAAGCGTTAACTGACTCATTAGGTATTTAAATAGATTGATGTTTATAAATAATAAAGCCGTTAATATACCTTATAGGCGTGTCGGTTAATGGTAAATTACAAGGCGATGAATAAACAATAAAAGCAGAGTTGCGATTAAAAATTATCGATGTTTGTAATAAAAAATAGCAAGTAATGGTGACAATGTTGGACTATCATTTTATGCCTTTTTTGCTAATAAAAATAAAACACCTGAACTACTTATGGAAGTTGCAACATGGTGGATACAGACTCATAAATTAGATCATTTCGTTAAGGCGATTAAAATTAAAACCATGGTAGAAAATGGTTTGTAATGGAAGATAACCAATCGCATAATTGATAACATTTAACCCCAATTTTTTCACTGCACTTAATATAATAATCGACTGTGATTTCGCACTTGGTGAGGTTTAATGACAAAGGAACTACAAAATATCAGTCAAGCCGCAATTGTTCTCGAAGCGTATAATTCATCTTGGGATGATAAATTTGCAGCAGAAAAAAAACGCCTAATAGCTGTTGCAGGTGATTGGCTTTATGGTTCCGTTGAACATGTAGGTAGTACTGCTGTTAAGGGCATGATTGCGAAACCGATAATAGATATAATGTTTGGCGTTAAGTCTTTGGAACTCGCTCAACCTGCTATTATCGCGCTTGCCCAAAACGGTTATAAGTATTGGCCTTATAAGTCTGACGTGATGCATTGGTTTTGCAAACCTTCAGATGAATTTCGCACACATCACTTACATTTGGTGCCATTTGAAAGCCCACTCTGGAATGAACGTTTAAGGTTCAGAAATTTATTACGTTCAAACTCTGTTATCGCTAACGGATACGCAAATTTAAAACAAGAATTAGCCATTACTTATAAAGACGATAGGGATGAATACACTAAGAAAAAGTGGCCGTATATTCAGCAAGTTTTACATGAAAATAAACTCACATCATGAAAATAATTTTACAGTGAGTGCTATCTGAAAAAAACATTTAATCTGTACAATGAATATAGCCATTATAACATTAGCCCTTAGCTATTTTTTACCAAGGATAAAGCCTTTGGGTTAAAGTGAATCGCTCAAAACGCTATGTGCCTAATAGCCACAGAGTGGCATTCGTAAAGTTTAAAGTTTATTCAGCGGCTAACAAAAGCTATTTTATTGTCTATAAATGGGCATAATCAGTAAAGGTATTATATGAACGCGTGTGAATTAATAAAATTATTATCTAAAAAAGGGACTGAAGATCTATCAACTTCATTACAGTGGATCAAACCGATACCTGAAGAGGGGACTGCTTTAGTTGAGAAGATAGATATGGCCTTAAATATTGTTAAATTTTCTCAATCTAGACAAGCTGAATATGGAGGGATAAAATCCTCAAACAATCACTTAGACTCTCTAATACGTTTAAGTGCTGAACTTAAAAGTATTCTTGAGAAAACCTAAAGTAAACTAGTTAAACCTAACGGTAATAAATTAAACAGGGCAGGTAATAACGCAAATAGCTGTGCTACTAATTTGGCATTTTGCCAATGATAATATTACTCTCTACTGAGAGGGGATGAGCAAAGGAATGCAAATGATTAAATTGAATCTTTATAAATATAGTAAAGCCTTATCGTTAATTAGTTTAATAGCGGTTACTTATAAATATTTGGGGTTTGGTTTTTGGGAAGCTATTTTTATTTTGCTCCCTTACCTGCTGGTATTTTTGTTTGCAAATCGAGCTGCTTATAGTAGCCCTTTGTTAATAGGGTGTAGGGCGATAGCAGGCGTTATTGTTTCACTATTATGCGGAGTATTATTATTTGGCATAACGTCTTCTGCTCAAGCAGGTATTGGATTTATGTTTGTTGTTGTTATTCAGTATGGTGTTATTTTCGTGAGTGAAGCACTCATTGGTTTATTCACTTATCAGGCTGATGGCAAATAAGACTGGTTAAGCAGCGCTAAATAAACATTGGAGTACGACGTTGAAAAAATGGATGTTAATTTCTTTACCTATATTATTTTTTATTGGCTTTGCTGGGGCAAACTATCAGGGCTTTTTATCGCCATCATTTTCATCTGTTGTAAACAAGCCCATTCAAAGAATAGATTTAATAGACCTTCAAGGAAGTCGTCATTCTTTTGATGAACTAAAGGGGAACGATACCGTTATTTATTTTTTTGCTTCGTGGTGCACCCCTTGCTACAAATCTTTAATGACGCTAGAGCAAGTGACCGCTAATAAGCAATTACCCATTAATTTATTAGCGATTGCCTTGGATGAAGATATTGATGAAATTAACCGCATGTTAATTAAAAGTGGTTTTACAGGTAAAGTGTGGATAGCTAGTGAGGGTACAATGGCCTTACAGAAACGTTATTTTGGAAACGAAGGGCGTGCTGTTCCTTATGTAGTCAAGCTTGATAGAAACACAAACATTATCGAGAGAAGCTATAAATTAAATCAACTTACCCAATGGCAATCAGTGTTAAGGGATGGTGTATCTTTAAATAAAATATAGAACTTATAACCAATAATTTAGCAGGTTAATAAACCACCTTAGTTAAGTTTGAGGCGGCATTATTGAATTTCCTTGAGGATGAAATTGATGAAACAGTACAAATATAAAATAGTAGATACCAGAGATGTTGAGACAGCAGGACTGTTTAAAGGGAGAAAAAGAGAAGATGTTGAAAGTTATCTCAATACACTTGGCAGTGCTGGCTGGGAACTGGTTAATGTAGACTTTCGTGAACTTGAGGGGGGGCTTGAGTTTGCAGGTGTCATGAAAAAAGAAATTTAGGGCATGTACCGATCTAAAATACTTAAGCAGCTCACTATGACTTCATAGCGCTGGCGAGGTAACTTAACTTCGTTGTATTATTTAACTTACATTACTTCGCTGATTATTTGGCGTTATACAAAACAGAGAGTTTGGTGGAAAATTCAAAGACTAGGGCTTCAATAAGGTTCAGGTTCAATCGATTAGATAAGATGCAAGCCTTTACACTCGAGCGAGAGATAATAGGTTCATTGTGCGATAAAAATGTTGAAAACAATGTTTATGTTGTTTGTGTACCCTTAACGGACACTAACTTTGACGACATTAGTGACTATTATGTCCGACAAAGAGTTAATATTGAAGACTGTGATATATTTGTATCGGTTAGCTCGGATTCAGGTACTAAATGCTTTGATATACCTGTGATAGTCAATCGCATGCTAAAATATATCGATTGTAAATTAACCTTTGCTTTTACTGTATTATAAAGACTTTAAAACAAGTGAATCAAACGGATAAATTGCAGTTGAGGGCTTGTCTATTACAGACCGCAACGTTAGCGACAAAGAACGATAGGGAGATCGAATGAAAACACTATCATTTATACTATTAAGCTTTTCCTTGTCTTGCACTGCGGCAGAGGATTTTTTGAATAAGTATGCGGTTAATATTGATGGCATGCTGATGAGTAAGCTCTTACCCATAAACGAAATGGATACGCTGACCCATAAATTTGAACCTGCCATCACTTTTAATTGCGGTGTTAGCAGTCGAGTTTACGCGCTCGATGAGCAGCTAAAATTTAAATTTGAAAACGGTCAGTTAAGAGTTGTTTTAAGCTTTGTCTCAACCGGCAATATAATATCTTATACACCACTAAGAGCATTAAGTGGTTCTGCATTTCGTCCCGCTTTATTTAAAGGTTATTATTTTATTTCTGAGTGATTTTGCGATATAAGTCATTGAGAATGAGTATTAAGGGGTCTGTTTTTTGATTCGTTTAAAATAAAAGGCATTAATTAACTGTTTATCGATTATTTAAGTAGTTTTTGTTAACTTGATGCAGAAGCTAAAATAGTCTTTGATGGATAAGTGTTAAAAAACGTAATCGATAGAGTAAATTAAAATAATATTACCTATCGCTTTAACGACATCGTTTTTGTGTCATGCTGAACAGACCCTGTTAGAGCGTTCTTTATCGCAAGAGTTAACTAAGGCAGTTACTAAAATTAACGCTAAAGGTGCTCAAATAATTGATGAAGAAACAAGACTTGGTTACGCAGCAACATTCAAAAATTTCATTATCTATAATAACACTATGATCAATTACACCGATGATCAACTTGATGTAAAGGCTTTTGAGCCAATTATAGAGAAAGTGTTGATAGGTACATTGTGTGCGAATAAAGCGTTAGAAAGTTTTATAAATTTGGGGGTAATAATGGTGTACCGCTTTCACGGTAAAAATGGTTTATATATAACAGAACTCTCAAAAGATATGTCAACTTGTAAAAAAATATAATAAGCTTTTTAAATAATTAAATTACCGGCGAAGCTAAATAAATGAACGGGGTTATTTAGCGCAAAGTTAACAAGACATAAAAATTTTCTTTTTAATCTCAGTAAAGCACTGAGTCTTAGCACAATCGATGAGTATTCAAGATGATTTCACGTAAATATCACAAAGTTGTATTTTCTTTTTTTATGGCGTTACTTATGTCCTGCGTAATGTCTTTTGTTATAAGTGTGTTTAACGTAGGTATGGTGAAGAATATTGTTCCTATATGGTTAAAAGCGTGGAGTTTCGCTTTTATTTTTGCTTTTCCAACTATTTTAATTATATCTCCTATTGTACATAAATTGGTTAATCTTTTTTTGCACGAAGAAGAACATAATATATGATTAAAACGAAAAGAACCGTTGGCATTTAATACGGTCTTGTTTATTTTGGCTAACTGATTTCTTTATTTAAAGTATTGTGAGTTTTTTAAGGAAAAGCTATGTTTAGATGCATTATGTTTATTCTTTATCGCTACTGAGTCAGTTTGCTGTTGCGCTAGATTACACAAAGGAGATCACAGAACAAGAGATACAAGAAAAATATCAGCTTTTATGCCAATAGAAAAAAGAAATATTTTGTTACTGTTATCAAATTCTATAATAGATTTACTAAAAGAAAGCGATGAAATAGCTATTCGTGCAAATATTGACACCAGTGCTCCTGATGGAATCAAGGGTAGTGGCGAAGTAATGATTAAAAGCACATTAGATTATGAGCCTATAAAAAGTGAGTTTTATTTTAAAAACCCTAGAATTGTCAGTTTAGCCATTGATAAAGTCGCTAAAAATTTCATTCCAATAATACAAAATATTGCGCAGGCAGCGCTTTCAAAAGTGATGGCCGTTTATCCAGTTTATAAATTTAAAGATGAAAATGTAAAACACAAATTAGCCAAAGCAGTATTGAAATCATTGGAAGTAAAAGATGAAAAATTAATTATAACGTTTGGAGTGTTTTAGATTAATAAACAATCAGTTGACTAGTCTTGTTTATTTTAGATATAGCAAAATTATATTCTACGATTGTAATGTGACAGATTGTCGCGTTCTAAGAAGAATTAATAGCAGAAGTTAATTTATGGATTTAACAGAACTGGTTATATTCTCAGCTATCGGCACTTTAGCTGGGGGTAGCGTTAAGGTTAATGAAAGTGACGGGCTTTGGCTTACTCGGTAATATCGTTGTTGGTATAATAGGTGTAGTGGTTGATGGCATCATGAAAAAGGCCTAGTAGCCTGAACCGACAGATGAAATAAAAGCATTATCCCTTAATTTTATTTATTATAATCGTAATCAAGGGCGCAATTATTCGGGGGATGCCGTATTATTCATGCTAGAATTTTAAGATACCCAGAGGAGAATACGAGTGGCTAAGCAAAATTACTCTTTCGAAAAGCGTCAGAAAGAAATAGCTAAAAAGAAAAAAAAGGAAGAAAAACGTTTGAAAAAATCAGCTGTAGAGGAGATACCGTCAGAAGACGAGCAAGTTATCTCTGAAAGTGACGATAATTAACACCTGGTAGCTTCATACTTGAAGTCATTAAATAAGGTTAGCCTTGCTATTTTTTTCAAATTTTAGCCAACTATTTTAGCTTATATGACGTGTGTTTACTGATAAGTGCTATTGCAGGGTATTTATTTTTAGGGTGAGTCATTATATGAAAAAAATAATGTTATTATTTTTATCGTTTTCTTTTTACTCAGCGGTTGTGTCTCCAGTTCAGCATTAAATAAAAGAGCTTATAATAATGCCAAGGCAGGCGATTACTATGAATCTATTGGTCAATCTGATGCAGCTAAAGAGGAACGAGAGATGGCTAGGGAAAATCTTGAAAATTCATACCGTATTGATACTATCTTATTTGATTTATTATCTGGTCACAGCGAACAATAAAATATAGTTTTTGATGTTTTCAATTAAATATGCAGACCGAAATTGCTAACCATTCAATGCTTCAACACAATTTGATATTTTTAAATGATGACAGCAAACTCATTGGCCTAGCTTATCCGACAACTGAGTTCATTTTTTCATGGCTTAACAATATATGAGTATTAAGTCGTGTTACTAATTAAAGAAGAGATATTTATGTTTACAGGAATAATTCAATCGATAGCTAAAATTATCGATATTACAGATGAAAAGGGTATCAGAACTTTTGTTATTGATTTCAGTAAAGGTTTTTGTACTGATCTAGAAATAGGAGCAAGTGTTTCTGTTGACGGAGTATGTTTGACAGTTACTGAAATAGTGTCTGAAGTTAGGGTCAAGTTTGATGTAATGCTACAAAGCCTTTTAATAACGACCCTCAGCGAATATAGAACAAATACCTGTGTCAATGTAGAGCGAGCAGCTAAAGAGGGGGCTGAAATTGGAGGTCATCCTCTGTCGGGGCATGTGGACTTTAAAACCCCTATTGTCAATATTACTCATATAGAAGACAATTATTGTATTCGTTTAGGTTTGTCAAAAGAATGGAAGCGCTATGTCTTTCCAAAGGGCTATATTGCCTTAAACGGAGCCAGTTTAACCATTTCTCAAGTGAATAAGACAGAGCAGTGGTTTGAAGTTTGGTTAATTCCTGAGACTCGAAGGATGACAGTGTTTGAGGCTAAGACTGTTGGCGAAAATATTAACATAGAGATAGAGCGCGGCACTCAAGTTGTTGTTGACACTTTACGCGATGCACTGGAAGAAAATCTAGGAGCTTTACTGCCGTTATTTGAGAAAATTCTCTCTGAACAAGGCGTCGATATTAATGCGTTAGGGCATAATATAAAATCCCCAATAAATAAAAACAGCTAAAATAGTAAGCTATTGCTTCGTAATATTAGCTGTTTTAAACGGCTAATATTTAACTGATATTTAAGGGTGAATGTAGAGTGTTTATGGATAACGAACTAGTCATTAGGGAAGCAAAATTAAGTGATCATTCGTTTATTTTTAAACTTTCGCCTATTTTAGCTAACGTTGCTCAGTTATCTTGGCATTCTGACGATGTTATTCAAAAAATGCAATTTGATTACATTGCGGAAATGCTTGCTTAATCATCACATGCCAACGTTACCTTTATCGCTGCAAAAAGTGATGTTTCTTTGGGGTTTATTCATGTTAGAACCCATAAAGACAGTATCTCTGGTGAGATGTCTGGAACAATACCTTTGTTGGCTGTTTCACCTGAGTCACAGGGGTTAGGTGTTGGTAAAGTTTTAATTGAGTTTGCTGAAAAATGGTCTAAAGATTTAGAGTGCAGGTTACTGCATCTGGAAGTTTTCGCTAATAATACAAAAGCAAACAACTTTTACCAAACATTAGGTTTTAAACCTGAAACGGTGCAGATGATTAAAACGATATAGGTTGTTATATTTTTAAAACGTAGTGACGGTACTTGGTCGTTCACTACGTTTATTGAGTGTTTTGAAAGCGGTTACTATTAATTGATATAACTTAAGCTAAGCCACTTTGTGAATATCAGCGTTTATTGATCTGTTAAACGACTGTGATCGCACTCAGCTTGCTATATTTCTGTTGCAGAGGTTACTTTCGTATATTCATAGTTAAATGCTCTGACTTTCTTACCTGAGTCAGCTATAAATTCTACGGTAGTCGAACGGGGTAATATCAATACTGCTTCGTATTCTTCACCCATTAAAAAAGTGTCATTGCCACATACTAGGTTTTGAGTTAATTTTATCCGCATTACTAATCTTCGCTATGTTAAATTAATTTAACTTATCATATCATCTTTTTATGAACATATTAGTGCAAAAATTCGTCAGGCTGATTTCAATGATAATTTTGGCTAATATAGTAAGAATAATCAGTCATTATTATATAGATATGGGTTTGTAAATTTTTAATACTGAAAGATTAGTGTTTGATTATACTGTGAGGTAAGGTGGCAATTATCGATTTATTTTCACTAGCCGATGGCTCTAATACTTTTTTAAAAAACCGATATGGCCGTGAAGCTTTTAATTTTATCAGATCAAATATTAATAAAATATCAAGCAACAATTTCGTTGAAAATAAATATTTATCGCGAGGGCACCATTATAGCGGTAATATGGAAAATTAACTAAAGCGCAGGTAAGGCAATTTTATATGTCATCTACAGTAAGACTGATTCTTTCGGCGGGGATCTCATTTTGTTTTTATTTTGCTTGGTCATATTGGGCGAATGGTTTAGTCAGTGAAGATCAGTCACTGGTTTTAAGATCGGCAGTTGTGCAAGGAACTTTAAGCGGCACGATTACTATTTTATTTACTTTTATATTAGAAAAGTCAGTGTCTAAATTTGGGCAAAGTTATCTCTCATTAATATTTGTTGTGCCTATTATTTGTACAGTATTTTCTAAAACAAAACAAAACATCGTCATTTTTAGAACCTTCAGAAATGCCTTAGACCGCTCGGCTAAATATTTAAGTAATAACGCTATACCCGGTACTTTGTTAGCACCACTCTTACCTATAGCGATTCAATCTTCCATTGCTATTGGTGTTAACCTTATTAACCATACGCCTAATTTATGGTTAACGGTTACACCTAGTATAGTCATTACCGCTATTTATGGTTATGTGTATACCTTCACTTTACTGAATAAGCCTGCTGAGCCAGCTTGATTAGTTACCTTAATTATTGATAAAATTAACTAAATTATATTTTCTGATTAAATTTAGCCTACAGTACTATCTGCTTAATTATTGGCACTATTGAAATATGTTTACTGTCTTTGAGTTTTAGTTTTCTTACTGAAAATAACACTGAGTTAACCTATAACGATAATGAAGGATTAAGGAGTTAGTAAGCTTGGCTGGTCATCTTAAATAAGGACTAATCGATGAGTTATAACTCCGTGATCACCTCAAAAAAGATCACGGGGAACGTTTATTATTTATGGGGAAAGCTATCGATTATTGGGTTTTATTAACACCACCAATTAGCTGTTTAGGATCTAATCGTGCCATAAGCTCTGCTTCACTGATATCGGTTAGTTCGATAGCGACGTCCATTACGGTCTTTTTTTCTATGTATGCTTTTTTAGCAATCTCAGCACTTTTTTCATAGCCGATCAAGTCAGTTAACGCGGTTACTAAAATTGGATTTTTTGCTAAATTTTGTTTAATTTCGTCATGATTCACGCTTATATCTTTGATAACCTTATCAGCAAGAGCGTTGGCGCTTGAACTGAGTAATTGAATACTTTGCACTAAAGTATGAGCGATTAAAGGTAGCATGGTATTAAGTTGAAAGTTGCCAGATTGTCCAGATAACGTAATGGTTGTGTCATTGCCAATGACTTGTGTGCAAGCCATTAAAACTGCTTCAGGGATCACTGGGTTTACTTTCCCTGGCATAATACTGCTACCTTTTTGTAACTCAGGTAATCGAATTTCATTTAATCCATTTAATGGTCCACTGCTTAGCCACCGAATATCGTTGCTGATTTTACTTAAACTAACAGCGGTGGTTTTAAGAATACCGCTAATGCATACCGCTGTGTCTTGCGCACTAATTGCCCGAAAATAATTATCGGCAGGCATGAAGGTTAAGCCGGTGTTCTCTGTTAAGACGCGAGTGACAATCGTGGCAAAATCTGGGTGTGTATTAACACCAGTACCTACAGCTGTGCCGCCAATGGCAAGCTTGTATAAACTTGGTAAGTTATTTTGAAGCTGCTCATAGGCGTAACTCACTTGAGCACTCCAACCACTTATTTCCTGAGCAAAACTTAATGGCATTGCATCCATTAAATGAGTACGCCCTGTTTTTATGGTGTCATGATGCTGCTCGGCTTTGTTGTCTAAGGTGTTACGTAAGTGTTCTAGCGAGGGTAATAACTGTTCAGCGATAAGTTTTGCTGCACTTAAGTGGATACAAGAGGGGATCACATCGTTAGAACTTTGTCCCATATTTACATGATCATTGGGGTGAACGTTTATGATTTGATTACTATTTAACTTAACTAATGAGGCAATTACTTCATTTGCGTTCATATTCGTGCTGGTTCCCGATCCTGTCTGGAAGACATCAACGGGGAACTGATTATCGTGGAAACCATCCGCAACTTCTTTGGCAGACAATTGAATTGCTGCAGATTTATCTGCATCAAGTAGACCCAGTTCTTGGTTCGCTTGTGCAGATGCGCTCTTGATTGTGCCTAATGCCCAAAGGAAAGCACGTGGCATTTTTAATTCGCTAATGGTGAAGTTGGCTAATGATTTAGCTGTTTCATTACCGTATAAACAGGTAGTTATATGCTTTTTATTAGCTGTTGTTTTATCGTCTTGTTTTTGCATTTAGTTAGCCTTTTTAAGTATCACGCACATTAATCATAAAGTAAGGTCGAACAGAGTTTATTGAATAGGGTTATTTCTCAAATATTAGTTTTGCCTTAACCGCTTTAAGGTAATTAGCATCATTCAATTTTTCTCTCTGATACTGTGCGAATGAGTTTATTTGCTCTACATTAAGACTACAGGTTACCGTTTTATCTTGCCAATTTAAAGACGCTAATTGTTTAGGTGCAATAAGTGACTTTTTACCGCAGGGCGAGCAATTACAAATAAAAGTATTACTGAGTAAAGTGAGCCAAACAAAATAGGAGGTGTTGTTTAACAACGAAAATGATGATGGTATTGAGCATGTTGCAGTGATTCATCATTTCTACTGGGATTATATTTTGTACAATGCGAAGCTGCTAACTTGCACAATAAAATGTTTACCAACGTCATTCAATATCCTAGTTCATTTAATTCATGTTGTTAACGAGCAAGCACTGTTGAGCGAATTAACATTGCGGTTAGCGCTAAAATTTAATAATTAATTAATAGTTAGAAATTAACCATATTCTATCAATGGTATTGGCTAAGGGTTTAAAGCTTCTCTCGCATTAGTAACCCTTTTGGGGATCCTAATGTAGCTGAATTTTAATTTTTAGGATGAGAAATATCGTTAAGTGAATTTCAACTTTAACCACTATTACATCATCAAGTGATAAAATTACGAATGTTTATCGCTTCAAGTTAGGTCATGTATTCACTTTGATCATGACGTATTTCAATAGATATATGTGATAAAAATTCTTTTAAAATACATTTATATTCGTTTGAATCTAAGGGCGCCGCAATAAAAGGTGCGGTTAATGGTTTAATGAAAGAAGTGCTAGAAGCACTTTTACGAGGGCATTTAGGTGCTGAGGTTATGACAAAAGAGCAATGATTAGTAGAAGTAGCGATTAATTTTTTTATTGAATAAAAAAAACAGTTATGTAATCGTTTATTAATTTATTAATATTTTGTTGGCCACTTTGAGATTTATTTTCCCTAAAACATTAATAATATTGTTCGTATGTTTGGCCTTTGTTGGTCAGGCAATGGCGTCTACTAGTATGGCTTATCAAATGATAGGTATGAAGGTAATGAATGCGCAGCCACAAGATATGTCTATGATGGATCACAGCGACCACATTACGGCTAGTGACTCAACTGAGTAGTCAGAAAGTACAAAAGAAGATTGTTGTACGTCTTCATGTAAATGCTCTGCTGGCGGTTGCTCTATGGTTATCGCATTTATCAAAGGTGTTGCAGGTAACGGACCTGTCGCTAATTTTTCAGCTAAGATCTTTTCTTCTTCTAGTTTGGCTTTAAGCCAACAACCAGCATCTTTGTACCGCCCACCAATATTAAGCTAAATACAGGATAAATGCCTCCAAATTTTGGACCATTTATATCATTACTCTTGTATTAGGCTCTTTTGATATTGGGTTGTTATAACAACTGATACTGATAAAAAACCTAATTAATCAAAAATATTAATTGATATCCCTCTTGGAGGGGTTATGTTTTCAAAAAATTCACACCAAAATTAATGGCAGACTTTGCTGTTGGCTCAGATAATAAAGTGCCTGCACTTGCTACTGTGACGCGACCGTTAACATGGGTTCTGACAAACGGTGTTCCATTAAGGAATATGCTGATTAATAATCACAAGATCAATAGTAAGTTTTACTTAAAATACAGTGCAGGGCTGCTTGCTTTGATTGTTATTTCTGCCAGTGCCTCTGATGTTAAAATGTTTAAGAGCCCGCCACCATTGTCTTTTATAAAGGCAGTTAAGGTCGCTCAAAAAAATGATCCTTGGTTAACAGGGAATGTTCATCAACAACACGCTCTTGAATCGATGAGCTCGGCTGCTAGTACCTTACCTGATCCTAAAATGTCAATTGGCTTGGCAAATTTACCGACTAACGGTTATGACTTTGGTCAAGAAGGTATGACGAAAATTAAAGTGGCTATTTCACAAATGTTTCCACGTGGCGACAGTTTAGCGATTAAAAGCCAACAACTAAAAATTGAAAGTGTAGCGTTTCCCTATCAACGCAAAGACAGATAATTAAAGGTTGCGATTACCGTAGGAAGTTTATGGCTGGACACCTATCGAGTTCAGCAAAGTATTGTCTTAATTGAAAAAAACAGATCGTTATTTGAATAGTTAGCCGATGTAGCAACTGCAAGCTATTCATCGGCTTTAGGTAAAACTCGTCAACAAGATATTGTTCGTGCGCAATTAGAATTAACCTATTTAGAAGACAGGTTAGATAAATTAGCACAACAGAAAAATCACTATGAAGGCATGCTTTTACCCTGGCTAAACACATTTTCTAAGACGGGTAGTACAATAGACGAAGCGTCATTACTCACTGTTTTTTCTTCACATGATATTGTAGTCAGTCATCAATTACCGCAAATAGAGTTAATGAATAGTCACTTAGTTTTGAAAGAAAATTGGCTTACACCAGCAGAGTTGCTGCCATATTTTTCAAATCATCCGGCGGTTATTGCTGTTGATAAGAAGGTGACTGCGACTAAAACAGGGATAAATTTGGCGCAGCAAAAATATAAAACTGAATGGGGTGTAAACGCAAGCTATGGCTATCGTGGCGATGACGCTATGGGGGGAAGTTGCGCCGATTTATTTTCTATAGGCGTAACTTTTGACATCCCCCTTTTTACTGAAAACCGACAAGACAAAGAGGTTCAATCGGCGATATCTCAAGCAGAAGCGGTGAAAACCGAAAAATTACTGTTACTAAGACAACTGCTAGGTACTTACTCAAGCGCAAAAGGAAGACTATTGCGCTTAAATTACAGACAAAATTTATATAAAAATAAATTATTACTACAAATACATGACCAAGCAGAAGCCTCTTTGACTGCTTATACCAATGAAGACGGCGATTTTTCAGAAGTTGTTCGCTCACGTATTGCCGTGCTAAACGCTGAAATCGACGAGCTAACGCTTAATGTAGAAGAGCAGAAGATAAGGCTAGAGCTTAATTATCTCTTTATTGTTGGTTTCAATTCGGCCGCTATACAAAACAAAAATAGCAAACTGGCTTTAGACAAAAGTAGACGAGATACGATTATTTCGGGAGAAAAGCAATGAGTACATCTACCTCAACAAAATACGCTAAACCATTAGTTATTGGTATTATTCTTGGTGGGATGCTGACTTTTGCTCTCATTAAACTTATCACTTCGGGCAGCAACTCAGTATCAAATGTTACGCCTAAAGAGAGAGTGCCACTTTATTGGGTCGCACCAGTGGATGCCAATTATACCAAAGATAAACCGGGTAAATCACCCATGGGAATGGACTTAGTACCCGTTTACGATGACGGTGGCGAAGGACCCGATGAAGGTCCTAGCACCATTCGTATTTCACCTGATGTTGTTAATAATTTAGGCGTACGCACGGTAAATGTTCAATATAAAAAGCTCAATAACCAAATTAACACCGTCGGTTATGTTACGTATAACGAAGATAAGCTTGATCATATTCACCCTCGTGTACAAGGGTGGATTGAGAAGCTCTATGTGAAAGCGGTTGAAGATCCAGTTAAAAAAACCAGCCATTATATGATATTTATTCTTCTGAGTTAGTTAATGCCCAAGAAGAGCTACTGCTGGGATTAGAGAGGAAAAACAATCGATTAATTAACGCGGCAGAAAATAGATTATCAGCACTACAGTTACCTAAACTAGCAATTAAAGAACTAAAGAAAACGCGAAAAGTACAACAAAAAATAACTTTTTATTCACCACAAACTGGTTTTGTTGAAAGTCTAAATATCCGTGAAGGTTTTTTTGTAAAGCCAGGTACAACATTAATGTCGGTAGCTAATTTATCGGAAGTTTGGGTTGAGGCTGAGGTGTTTGAAAGGCAAGCAAGTCTAGTTAAAACCGCGTTACCCGTTACCATGACACTTGATTATTTACCGGGTCAAAAATGGCAGGGACAAGTGGTCTATATTTACCCAATGCTTGATGCTAAAACACCTACTGTGAAAGTACGTTTACGTTTTAATAATGAAGCGGGTGACTTTAAGCCTAATATTTTTGCAGAAATTGCCATAGATACAACAAGTGATAAACGAACACTCATTATTCCTAAAGAAGCGTTAATTCGAACGGGTAATCAAGACAGAGTTGTTTTGGCATTAGGAGAAGGCAGTTTTAAGTCAGTTGAGGTTTCTGTTGGGCGTTATGGCAGTGACAGTGTTGAAATACTAACCGGCCTTACTGATGGCGATAAAGTGGTGAGCTCGGCATAATTCTTATTGGATTCTGAATCAAGTAAATCTTCTGACTTTAAACGTATGCATTATCAGCTGGAACAAACAACGTCTGACTCAATAGCGATGACGATGAGTGATAGCAGTGATAACGTTATCAAAGAGAGTGTTTCCTCTACAACCCTTAATGATACCGTTATTTCCACTATGGTAAATCATCGAATGGTGACTATCGACCGAGAAGCCGATAGAGTCGATTTTATTGTCAATGAAGAGGTTGATATGACCTTATTTTCAATTAATGCCTATGTGATGTTTACCTTTGAAATTCGCGCGGGTAATTTTATTATTGTTAGTGCTATGGCAATGTCAGCACCTGGCGTCGATGTAAATAACATGACTAACGACGAAAGGAAATAATGATGATCACTGCTATTATTCGATGGTCTGTTGGTAATCGGTTTTTTGTCTTACTTGCAACATTATTACTGGTGGCTGCTGGTTTATATTCTGTCAGCAAAACACCTATTGATGCAATACCAGATTTATCTGATGTGCAAGTCATCATAAAAACAAGTTATCCGGGTCAAGCGCCACAAGTTGTTGAAGACCAAGTTACTTATCCTATTACTACAGCGATGTTGTCCGTACCCGGCGCTGTTACGGTAAGAGGTTATTCATTTTTTGGTGATTCTTATGTTTACGTTATTTTTGATGAAGATACCGATCTTTACTGGGCACGTTCAATAGTTCTTGAGTATTTAAGTCAAGTTGCCCCAAACTTACCCAGTGATGCTCGCCCTCAATTGGGTCCCGATACTAAAGGCGTGGGCTGGGTATATTTGTATGCCCTAACCGATAAAACTGGTCAACATGATTTAAGCCAATTACGGAGTTTACAAGATTGGTTCTTAAAATTTGAGTTACAAACTGTGCCTGGCGTTTCGGAAGTTTCTGCTATTGGTGGCATGGTTAAACAATATCAAATACAAATTAACCCAGAAAAACTGCGTGCTTTTGGTATACCTCTCTCTCATATACAACAGGCCATTAAACAAGGTTATCAGGAAATAGGTGCATCAGTTGTTGAGATGGCAGAAGCTGAGTATATGATCAGGACAACAGGTTATATTAAAAGTGTCAGTGATTTAGAAAACATTCCGCTAGGGGTTAACGAGAAAGGAACACCGCTGTTATTAAAAGATGTTGCCGATATAGGCACAGGTTCGCAAATGCGTCGTGGTGTTGCTGAGTTGAACGGCGAAGGTGAAGTTGTTGGTGGTATTGTCGTGATGCGTTTTGGCGAAAACGCACAGCAAGTCATTAATCGTGTTAAAGATAAACTGGAAAAACTCAAAAAAGGTTTGCCCGAAGGCGTTGAGATAGTACCTGTATATGACCGCTCTGCCTTAATTGAACGCGCAGTAGATAACCTAGCCTACAAGTTGCTCGAAGAATTTGGCGTAGTCGCATTAGTGTGTATTATCTTCTTGTTTCATGTTCGCTCTTCTTTAGTGGCAATTATTAGTTTACCGGTAGGTATATTAACCGCTTTTATCATTATGCACTTGCAAGGGCTTAACGCTAATATTATGTCGTTGGGCGGTATTGCTATTGCTATTGCTATTGGTGCGATGATTGATGGCGCCATTGTCATGATAGAGAATATGCATAAGCATATGTAAAAAACGCCCTTAACAAAAGAAAATCGTTGGCAAATCGTCACAGAATCCGCCAGTGAAGTCGGGTCAGCATTATTTTTTAGCTTATTAATTATTACTGTCAGTTTTGTGCCGGTATTTACTTTAGAAGCACAAGAAGGGCGAATGTTTGCTCCACTCGCTTTCACTAAAACCTATGCTATGGCGGCTTCTGCTGCGTTAGCTATAACCTTAGTTCCGGTACTTATGGGCTATTTTATTCGCGGTAAAGTGTTAGCAGAGCATAAAAATCTGGTTAATCAATTTATGACCTTTATTTATATGCCAGCTTTGAAGAAGGTTTTACATTTTCCAAAAATAACTTTAGTTGCGGCATTAGCTGTGTTGGCTATTGGCATATATCCATTGGATAAAATTGGTAGTGAATTTATTCCACCACTTGATGAAGGTGACTTGATGTATATGCCGACAACCTATCCAGGGATTTCTATTGGTCAAGCTCGTCAACTTCTTCAACAAACCGACAAATTGATTAAAACCGTCCCCGAAGTACAAACCGTGTTTGGTAAAGTTGGTCGAGCTGAAACCGCAACAGATCCTGCGCCACTGACTATGATAGAGACTTTTATTCAGTTAAAACCTCATGACCAATGGCGAGTGGGCTTAACCACAGATAGCTTAAAAAAAGAATTTGATGCGTTAGTCAAACTACCCAGAGTAACCAACGCTTGGGTTATGCCTATTAAAACCCGTATTGATATGTTGGCAACCGTTATTAAGACACCGGTAGGCATAAAAATAGCGGGGCCGCAACTGGACGTTATTCAAGAAATAGGTCAGCAAATAGAAGTCATTTTAGCCGATGTTCCCGGCACAGCGTCCGTTTATTCAGAGCGAGTTGCCGGTGGCCGGTATATTAAAATAGATATCCTACGAGCAAAAGCTGCTCGTTATGGCCTAAATATCACAGAAATTCAACAAGTGGTAGCAACGGCTATTGGTGGAATGAATGTTACTAAAACGGTAGAAGGTTTAGATCGCTATCCCGTTAATTTACGCTATCCACAAAATTATCGTGATTCGCCTGAACAATTATCTTTACTATCCATAATGACGCCAAACGGACAACGTATTTCGTTAGGTGATGTTGCCAATATCATCTTAGAAAATGAACCTCCGGGCATTAAATCTGAAAATGCCCGACTCAATGGTTGGGCTTTTGTTGATATTGATGGCCTAGATGTCGGAACCCACGTTGAAGCGGCGCAACAAGTGATTGCTGATAAATTAATCTTGCCTGCTGGCTACTCTATTACTTGGGGCTGGACAATATGAATATATGCAACGTGCTAAAGCTAAGCTGACTTATGTGGTGCCATTAACTTTATATATTATTATTATTTTACTCTATCTCAATTTTAGGAACGTTATTGAGGTGGCGATGATTATGTGAACTTTACCCTTTGCTATGGTCGGAAGCATTTGGTTAATGTACTTAGAAGACTTTAACTTCTCAGTCGCTGTTGGCGTTGGTTTTATTGCGTTAGCCGGTGTTGCTGTAGAGATTGGGGGTATTATGTTGGTTTACCTCAATCAGGCTTACCAATCGATGCTCAATGAACACCGCTTAGAAGGCAGCATCACTAAAAAAGAAGATGTGCTACAGGCTGTTTTACATGGCGCTGGGATGCGTGTTCGTCCTGTTATGATGACTGCTGCCGCTATTATTGTTGGTTTACTCCCTATTTTATATGGCACAGGCACGGGTTCTGAAGTGATGAGTCGTATTGCCGTACCTATGGTTGGCGGTATGTTGAGTGCGGTTATTTTAACATTGCTGGTTTTACCAACGCTGTTTTATTTATGGCGATCGTCATCGATAAAATAGTGGTGATAAAAATAGCTTAGCACTGACCCTAATGTTCATCGAGGTTATGGCGTTTTAAAATAGCACCCGTACTTTTAAGTCTCTTTGATGGTAGGGTAGTTGGGTAAAGTTTTATAAACCATTGTGTACAAACTAATGAGGGAAAACTATGAACGAAAATGACAAAATAAAAGCGTCCGATTTATTTGTGCAAGCATTAGAAGCGGAAGGGGTCGATCATATCTTTGCTGTTCCCGGCGAAGAAAACCTCGATATGCTCGAGTCCCTTCGTAAGTCGTCGATAAAATTAGTGTTAACTCGCCATGAACAAGGCGCAGGATTTATGGCGGCAACTTATGGACGCTTGACTAATAAAGCGGGCGTTTGTTTGGCAACACTAGGCCCAGGAGCAACAAATTTAGCTACACCTGCGGCCTATGCTCACTTAGGTGGCATGCCCTTAATTATGATCACCGGACAAAAGCCAATTAAAAAATCTAAGCAGGGCCAGTTCCAAATTATTGATATAGTTGGCTTGTTTGACCCCATTTGCAAAATGTCTAAACAAATTGTCCATGGCAATACGATTCCGTCATTAGTGCGCGAAGCTTTCCGCCTCAGTGAAGAAGAACGCCCCGGTGCTGTGTTATTAGAGTTGCCCGAAGATATCGCTGCTGAAAATTGTACGGCAGGGATTATGACACCCCATAAACGTTATTATGCAGGTCCTAATGAGGTGGCACTCGAGGAAGCGGTTACGTTAATAAAGGCCGCTAAAATGCCGTTAATACTTATTGGAGCCGGCGCGAATCGTCAAAATGTTCGAGAGGCAATGTGTGACCTTGTTCATACAACACGTATTCCTTTTTTTGACACACAAATGGGAAAAGGAGTTGTTGATGAACGCTCAAGTCTCTTTTTAGGCACTGCAGCGTTATCATCGGGTGATTATTTACATTGTGCGATTGAACGTGCAGATTTAATTATTAATATTGGACATGATGTTATTGAAAAGCCGCCGTTTTTTATGGAGCAAGGGGGTAAAAAAGTTATTCATGTTAATTATAAATCTGCAAAAGTTGATCAAGTATATTTCCCTCAATCAGAAATTATTGGTGATCTTGCGGCGTCTGTGACTGCTTTAAAAGATAAGTTAGCAGGAGAAGTAAAGTTTGATAGAAGCTATTTTGACAAGGTAAAACTTGCCATAGATGAGCATCTTGAAGAAGGAGCTGGCGATAATCGCTTTCCTATTATTCCTCAGCGCTTTGTTGCTGATATTCGAAAAGTCATGGGTGAAAAAGATATCATCGCCTTAGATAACGGTATGTACAAACTTTGGTTTGCCCGTAATTATAAAGCTTATCAACCTAATACGGTATTACTCGATAATGCCCTCGCTACAATGGGCGCTGGTTTGCCATCAGGTATGATGGCAGCAATGTTAAACCCTGACCGACGCGTGATGGCAATATGCGGTGATGGCGGTTTTATGATGAATTCACAAGAACTAGAAACAGCAATTCGTTTAGACTTGAATTTAGTGATCACCGTGTTAAATGATAACTCTTATGGAATGATCCGCTGGAAGCAAACCAGCTCAGGCTTTGCAGATTGGGGCTTGGAATTTAATAACCCTGAT
This sequence comes from Colwellia sp. BRX10-4, assembly GCF_014077465.1. Lineage (NCBI taxonomy): Bacteria > Pseudomonadati > Pseudomonadota > Gammaproteobacteria > Alteromonadales > Colwelliaceae > Colwellia > Colwellia sp. BRX10-4. The sequence continues at coordinate 98,558 of NZ_JACGVZ010000013.1, read as the reverse complement.
TTTGTTAAATACGCAGAAAGTTACGGCGCAACTGGGCACAGAGTTACCTCTGCTGAAGATATCATTGCTACCTATGAAAAAGCATTTTCAGCGGGAGGTGTTCATCTTGTTGAACTTCCCGTTGATTACTCTGAGAATCAAAGGGTATTGATTGATGAATTGGCAGCAAAGGCTTGTTTAATATAAACCTTTTATTATAATATCGCTTGTCAGCAAGCATTTTTTAACTTTATAAAGAGCAGATTATGGCAGACTTAGACAAAAATAGTACCGCTGAAACACTCGATGTGGTTAACCCTTATGATCAAACTTATGTAGGATCAGTTCCAACGGTAACGTGGGATAAAATTGATGAATATTTAGAGACTGCCCAGCAACTCTTCAAAGATCGTAAGCAATGGCTACCTGCCTTTAAACGGATAAGTATTCTTAAAAAAGCGGCGGTGTTAATCTCACAACGAGCTGATGAATTAGCATTACTCATCGCAAGTGAAGGCGGAAAGCCGCTGGTCGATGCTCGTGTAGAAGTTACTCGAGCTATCGATGGTGTAGAGCTTTGCGCAAAAGAAATATCGGCATTAACAGGTAAGCAAATACCGATGGATTTAACTGAAGCTGGAGCGGGGCGAATTGCTTTCACCAGTAAAGAGCCTATTGGAGTTGTGGTTGCTGTTTCAGCATTTAATCACCCATTAAATTTAATTGTTCATCAAGTAGCTCCTGCGATAGCTGCAGGTTGTCCGGTGTTAGTTAAACCGGCTCGAGATACACCATTATCTTGTCAGGCATTCGTTGATATTATGCACGAAGCGGGATTACCACCTCAGTGGTGTCGCTTTATTACGTGCGAGACATCAACGTCTGAAAGAATGATCACCGACCCTCGCGTTGCCTTTTTTAGTTTTATTGGATCAGCTAAAATTGGTTGGATGTTACGTTCTAAATTAGCGCCAGGAACACGCTGTGCATTAGAGCATGGTGGCGTTGCCCCGGTTATTATCGAAGAAAGTGCCGATATTGCAGCATTGATCCCGAGTTTGCTCAAAGGTGGTTTTTATCATTCGGGGCAAGTATGTGTTTCTGTACAACGTATTTTTGCGCCTCGAAATAAAGCTGAAGCCATTGCAAAAATGCTAGCTAATGGCGCTGAAAAGCTCGTTGTTGGTAACGCTATTGACGAAACAACCGAATGTGGGCCACTAATTCGTCCCAAAGAAGTCGATCGTGTTGAAGAGTGGGTTAATGAAGCTGTGGCTGGTGGCGCAACACTTGTTACCGGCGGTAAACGCTTGGGTGATACTACTTATGCGCCAACAGTACTGCTTGAACCGCCAGTCGATGCCAAAGTTTCAAACATGGAAGTCTTTGGGCCAGTCATTTGTGTTTATGGCTATGATGACATTGACCAGGCTATTGCTCAGGCTAATTCGTTAGACTATGCTTTTCAGGCATCGGTGTTTACCAAAAATCTTGATGTTGCGATGAAGGCGATACAGGAATTAGACGCTACAGCTGTAATGGTCAACGACCATACTGCCTTTAGGGTTGATTGGATGCCTTTCGCTGGGCGCAAAAGCTCAGGATATAATACTGGAGGCATCGCTTACACTATGCATGATATGTCTCAGGATAAGATGGCCGTTATTAAGATCTAATACAGTAAGCGCTAATACAGTGAGCTTTAATATAGTGAAATAAATACTCTTTATAAAATAAAAAGCGTCTTTAGTTGTTACCAAAGACGCTTTTTTATTCGCTCTATATGCACTTTCATTAGGCGCCTAGTCATCAAATACCTTACATCGATAAATCTTCACGTAATATGTAAATGTTATAAGAAATTTCATCAAAGTGTGATGACCATCTTTGCAGTACTTTTTTAGCTTTCTTTGGACTATCTAAATGTTTAGCTAGTAATTTACTAAACTTAATTTCTGGTGGCGCCATAGCTCCATAAGTCATGTAAGGAATAGCCAGACTCATTTCAAGTGTGCCATTGACTCTGTCATACCATAACCAATTATATGGCCAGTTTTCTTTTTTAGCCGCATCACTAATGATTTTCTTATCTTTTTCTAAAGCTTCGCTGTGTCCTAATTTCAGCTGATAGGTATTAACACCGATATATTTATAAGTAACATCTGCTGGCCAATGACTGTTGTTTAAATCATTTTTAGCGCGGTGGTGCTCATAATGAGAAATATATTTACTGACATTTTCACGCCAGTTTTCAGAGGCTTTCGCTTGAATGTTCCACTGACGGTAATCATCAAGCTCTGACCAAGTATTACAACAAGACCGAACGATGTAAGCATCCATATTTGCCCCCATATCTCCTTGATAAACAGACTAGCTTCTTGGGTCTTTCATTAATTTTCGATAGGCAATGTGGTCTATAAACGATTGTTCAAAATTAGCTATTTGTCCTGGTTTTGGTACAAATAACCAAACATTAGCAATGTTTTTTACTGATTTTTCTTCTGCACTTACCGGTACTGACACCCAAGTTAACAGTAAGAACAAGGTTAATAATACAAAATAAAATAATATTACTTTTAGATTTTTAGTCATGTTAGCTTCCTTTATATGATTGTTCATCTATGACAACCGCCAACAACTAAATGGAATATGGAAGAGTAATAATAATACGAATTAGTCGTATTATTATTTGAGTTGGTTTATCAAAAGCGTAGGTGAACAATTAAATAAAAGCCATTTTTTGAGGCATGTTCATGCAATGATTTTGTGCTTTAACCGTTTGAGTTACTGTTACTTCGCTTGTTGTCAACGGCAGAAATTTTGCGGCTATTTTTACTTCACTATTTTATCCAAGAAAGAGCGGTATGGTTAGATATGCTTAATAAAAACTCATTTTATTATAATAGCTTAGCTATAAATGCTGTGGTAAAACTGTCGAATAAATATTGCCCTTTATGAAAACACAAGGATACGATAAACAGAAATATAATAGTAAAAGGATGTTCTGTGTATTCCCAAACAAAAAAAATACTGACATTAGTCTTCATGTTTTTCAGTTGCTGTACCATGGCTCACGCGTTGGAAAATAACAATATAGAAAACAAGCTAGCGTTAAAAAACCTCGATATTAATACACTCTTTGAGGAAGACGATTACCGTGATGTTAGTTTATCTCCCGATGGTAAACACCTTGCTTTGATCCAAGATCAAAAAGGGACGCCTGTTCTTATGATCGTTGCTGTTGATACGATGAAAGCGATTAATCAAATTTCTTTTGCCAATAAAGACAGTGTCGGTCAATACCGATGGGCAAATAATGAAAGATTACTGGTTTTTCTTGCCAGTAAAAAAAGAAATCAAGAGAGGAAGGGCTACTATGGTGAAATTTATAGTATTAATATTGATGAAGATGAAGGTAACTTTATTTTTGGTGTCCGTTCACTTGTTTGTCGAGGAAAAATAAGAAAATGGACTAAAGACCACGACTACGAAAAACATTTGGCACACCCTGAAATAATCAGCATGTTAAAGGATGACCCTGAACATATCATTATTTCAACGTCACAATATAATGATAAAGGTATCTGGGTTTTTAAGTTAAATATATATGAGGGTCAAATAGAAACGTTAGCAAAAATAGATGATAGCAAGGCAAACCATCAAACGACTCAGCTAGATTACTTCGATGAAAGCCAAGAGTTATGGTTTAGCAGCAACACGGAAGATGATGATATTACTATCGCGCGTTATGATTTTGATGATGAGTCTTGGTTGTACTACAAACCTAAAAATGCGAGCACTAGCTTGTCAATTATCAGTAGTTATAAAGATCAAAAGCAACTGGTGGTAAGTGATTATTGTGGTAACGATACTATTTCTATTTGTTTATTTAATCCAAAGACTGAGCAATTATCGACGTTATATACCGTCGATGGTTATGATACCAACTGGCTTTACTTAGATAATAAAGATAGACCTTTTGTTGTCTCTTACTTTGACGAGTACCCCCAATATAAAATTTTAGATAAAAAGCATCCTATGGCTGAAAAACTTTCAGACTTCTTAGAACAATTTGCCAGTTATCATATTAACGTTAGCTGGGATCAGACATTTGAGACAAAAGCCTTAATCTCTCTTTCGAGCGATATTCAACCAACCTTATGGTATTTATTTGACGGTGAAACCAATAAGTTGAGCCACGTTGCACATAGCAAAAAGGGTATTGATACTAAAAAATTACATCCGCAATACTCGTTTAAATTTAACGCGAGAGAGATAACACCCCCATTCAAGGATATATAACCTTACCAACAAAAACGACGACTGCCACAGTACCTGCTGTTGTTTTAGTTCACGGTGGCCCTCACGCTCGAGATTATTGGGGATTTAATCCTGAAGTTCAATTATTAGCTTCGAGAGGCTATGCGGTGGTTCAGGTTAACTATCGTGGTTCAACAGGTTTAGGTTGGAAATTTGAAGCCGCTGGTTTTGGCCAATGGGGAAAGAAAATTCAGTATGACATTTTAGATGGCATCAATTATTTGGTCGACAAAAAATACATAGATAAAAACCGTCTCTGCATCATGGGCGCAAGTTTTGGCGGTTATAGTGCTATTCAAAGCAGCATTATTGCACCGGATCTGTTTAAGTGTACTATTGCTCGATCAGGGGTTTATGACTTGCCATTATTGGTTGATCACGAAGAGCCTGAGGTAGCGAAAATATTAATTAAAAGAATCGGTCTAGAAAGTATCCAAAAAGATCATTCACCCATTCATAAGATTAATTTATTAAAAGCGCCCGTTTTATTAGTGCATGGCACCAAGGATGACAGAACGCCTTTAGAGCAAGCAGAAGTATTACTTAAGCAATTAAAACAGCATAACAAGTCGTATGAATGGTTTGAAATTGAAAATGAAGGGCATAATTTTTATAAGTCTGACAACCGAATTATATATCATGAAAAAGTGCTTCAATTTCTAAACAAACATAATCCGGTTACTTTATAATGGCTACTCTATTGTGCACAATGTATAAGGGAGACTTACTGGCTAATTGCAGCCAAGATATTACCTAAGTCAGTAATCTAGTGTTTTTTAAGTGGGATTTTTCTTGAACATCAATTTTATAAAAATTATTGCGAGTACTATTTTCGCCCTTTTAGCGTTTGCGGCAAACTCTGTGTTATGTAGGTTAGCATTAGGCGATAATGCCATTGATGCAAGCAGTTTTACAATTATACGGCTTCTTTCTGGCATTATTATATTAATTCTTGTGCTGCAACTAACACGTAAACCAAACGAAATTAAACCTAAATCAAAAGGCAGTTGGTTAGCAGCAGGTATGCTCTTTATTTATGCTATCGCTTTTTCATTTGGCTATATCTCGTTAGATACAGGAACAGGCGCACTGATTCTATTTGGCGCAGTACAAATAACGATGATTATGGCGAGTGTAATTTCAGGAAATAAACTTCATTTCACTGAATGGGGAGGACTCATCATTGCGTTTTCTGGCTTTGTTTATTTAATCGTGCCTAGCCTAGTAACACCATCATTTAAAGGCTTTATACTGATGGCTGTTTCAGGTATTGCTTGGGGACTTTATACCCTTGCCGGCAGAACATCTAAAAATCCACTCAGTGATACCGCCTATAATTTTATGAGAACGTCTCCTTTTATTTTAATACTGATAATTTTTGGACTTAATGATGCTCATATAACACCAATGGGGATATTACTTGCGGTATTGTCTGGTGCTGTAGCTTCTGGCATAGGTTATTTTGTTTGGTATATAGCCCTGCGGGGACTCTCTGTTACACAAGCCGCTGTTGTGCAATTGTTTGTACCTGTTATTGCTGCTGCAGGCGGAATAGTATTTGCCAATGAACTCATTACATTACGTTTGGTTGAGTCATCCGCTTTAGTACTTGGTGGTATTTTAACGGTGATTTTAGGTCGATACTATTTTGTTCAGTTAGCAGCAAAGAAGCCCCCCATCACTTAATACATTTTTTATTAGCATCCAGCGCTATTATTGCAACGTTAGCGTCTTAGCTTAGCATTAAGCTACATCACCATTGATAATCGTTTAACCGCCTCATTAATGCACCCGATAAACTCGAGGGTTAGGGGTATTGATCCACATCACTGTGCAGCATCTCACTAAAGCTCAATAGTACTGAAATAGCTCAATAGTACCGAAATAGCCCAATAGTACAGTTATAGGGTTCGATCGTATGCGACATTCTTAAACTAAGTGACTACAATTATAGTAATTTTTTACTATTGTACCTTTTTGGTGGTAGTGATCCCGTTGAAAACAGCGCTAATTCTGATGGCGAACGCTTAGCTTAGTTTAATATTCTCCCTTAATGAGGAAAAATAAACCTAAGGTGCTAACCTATGAAGGTAGTAATAAATATTACTGCTCAAACTTTTAATTTTTTAGGTATAAGTTAACTATAAATAAACGCATCATTATATAATTATCAATAAGTTGTTCAAAAGTTTATCTTAAGCTACAAATTTGCGCTGTTGAAAATAATTCAATCTGTTAATACAGAGATAATCAGAAATAAAAATCAGCTACTTTTATAAGTGGCGTACTTAATAAATAAATGAGTTGATAATTTTTTAGCTCAGTTTGGAGAGAAAGTTATGATTGCATTCAAGTTAAATGGGAAAAATGTTTCCTCTACTGCAGAGGAAGACACGCCTTTATTATGGGTTATCCGTGATGAGTTTGGTTTTAAAGGCACAAAATTTGGCTGTGGTATTGGCATGTGTGGTGCTTGTACTGTACATATCGATGGTGCGGCGATCAGAACCTGCTCTTTTCCATTAATAGCTGCCGTAAATAAAAATATCACCACGATTGAAGGTTTAGACAACAAACATCCATTGCAACAAACCTGGATCGATGAACAAGTACCTCAGTGCGGTTACTGTCAATCTGGACAAATTATGCAGGCCGCAACTTTGCTAGCCAGTAATACTTCCCCAAGTGACCAAGAAATTGTCGATCATATGAGCGGCAATTTATGTCGTTGTATGGCCTATATCCGTATTCAAAGCGCCATTAAAAGTGCTGCAGATGTTATGTCAGCCGATGTACAAACTTTTGATCCACGCTCTTCAACCCAACAATCATAAAGGCGCATGACAATGCAAAATATTAAAGATGCAAAAAATAATGTCAGCTTATCTCGTCGTCGTTTTTTAGTTGGTACGGTCAGTAGTACATTATTAATGGCTTTCGCACCCCTAGCTAGCGCCGCCAATATTGGGCAAAGCCCACAAGAAACGCTGAAAAATAAATTATTTTCGCCAACTGTATGGTTTGAAATTAACCCACAGGGCGATGTGAACATTAATATTGCTAAGGCAGAAATGGGGCAGCATATTGGTACGGCACTCGCACGTGTTGTGGCGGATGAGTTAGGCGCTGATTGGTCTAAAGTCTCTATTACTCATGTAGACACTGACCCTAAATGGGGTTATATGGTCACGGGCGGTTCTTGGTCAGTATTTCAAACGTTTAAGCCACTTTCTCAGGCTGGGGCAGCCGGTCGTATTGCGCTAATAGAAGCAGCGGCAAAAATATTGAATTGCCCAGCGGAGCAATGTCGTGTTGAAAATGGTGCGGTAATTTATCAAGAACAATCGTTGAGTTTTGGTGAAGTCGTCACTCAGGGCACCTTTAATCGTGTCTTTACACCAAAAGAGATTGATGCATTACCCTTAAAACCAGCCAGTAAAAGAACATTAGTTGGCAAGCCTAGTTTAGCCCTCGATATTCCGGATAAAACCAATGGCTCGGCGGTTTATGGTATTGATGTTGAGTTGGAAGGGATGGTTTATGCTCGACCTATTGTTCCACCAACACGTTATGGCACTAAGGTCACCAATGTTGATGATAGTGCGGCTAAAAAGGTTAAAGGTTATCTTGGCTATCATATTTTGCAAGACCCAAGTGAAAACATTCAGGGCTGGGTGAGTGTCGAGGCCGATACTTATTACGGCGCGATTAAAGCCGGCGATGCGTTAAAAGTAAGCTATCAAGCGGGTAAAACTGCCAAAGTTAGCGAGCAAGATATTATTAAAGAAGGTGAGCGTTTAGTTGCTGATGAAAACGAAGGTGGGTTGTTTATTAATGACGGCGACTTTTCAGCGGCGAGTGCTAAAGCAGATAAATCTATTAATGCTGTTTACCGCACGCATACCGCGTTACATTTTGCTTTAGAGCCAGTTAACGCAACGGTAGAAGAAAAAAATGGTCTGTGGCATGTTTATACCGGTAATCAATGGCAGTCGTTAACTTTGCCAGCGATCGCTAAAGCGCTACAAGTTTCAGATGAAAATGTTGTTATGCATCAGCAATACCTCGGCGGTGGTTTTGGTCGTCGTTTATTTGGCGATTATGCGATTCCTGCTGTATTAACGGCTAAAGCCATTGGCAAACCGGTAAAAATGGTCTTTACTCGCGAAGATGACTCTAGATTTGACCAACCAAGATCGCCCTCGGTTGTTTCGTTTCAAGCGCTATTTGATCAAAAAAATAAATTTACTGGCATGCAGCACGCACTTGCTGCAGGTTGGCCAACCTTATCGATGGCGCCAGGGTTTATGCCTGAAAGTTTAGATAATAAAATTCGTGTCGATATGTTTTCCACCAGTGGTGCAGATCATTGGTACAGCATGGAAAACCATCGTGTGCGCGTGGCTAACAATAGCCTAGCACAACAAACTATGTTGCCTGGTTGGTTAAGATCCGTAGGGCAGGGTTGGATTGTTTGGGGATTAGAATCATTTATTGATGAAATAGCGCATCAAAGTAAAATGGATCCTATTGATTTTCGTTTATCCATGCTTGATGGTTTAGGAAAGCAAGCGGGTAAAGCACCAGAAAGTGTTGGTGGTGCTAAGCGTTTAGCTCATGTATTAACTAGGCTTAAAGAAAAGACCGCCAATGTTAAGTTAGGAAAAAATGAAGCGATTGGTGTTGCGATAAGTGCGGGACAAGAACGTACCATGCCAGCTTGGATGGCTTGTGCCGCTCAAGTACATGTTGAACCTAGCTCTGGAAAAATCACGGTTAAGAAATTGACTATGATTGCTGATGCTGGCGTTATTATTCATCCTGATGGCGCTTTAGCTCAAGTACAAGGGTCAATGCTATGGGGAACAAGCTTAGCATTACACGAACAAAGTCCGATAGAAAATGGTCAAGTAAGTAATATTAATTTAAACACCTACACTCCATTAAGAATGAATGATGTGCCTGAGCTTGATATCGAATTTGTAGAAAGCGAAGAGTTTCCTGTTGGCTTAGGTGAGCCTGGCGTTGTGTCAATAGCACCCGCTATCGCCAATGCTATTTTTCAGATAACAGGAGTTAGAGTACGAGATTTACCTATTAAGTCAGCGGCGTTAGTAAGTACATAAAATATTATTAGTTTTATGAATCGCTAAGATGACCAATAAGACAGATGGTCATAGGTAATAATAACAAAGCCTTTTGTGTCGATAATACGTCACTAAAGGCTTTTTTTATAAGTGAGTAAAAGATAAGGTAGTACTTAATTTACTTATTAAATTGGCTAGCCAACAATAAATATTATAGCCGACAAGTTCATTGGCCCTTAATGGCCTGATTAATATTAACGGGGAGAAAAAATGTTTAGTCATATAATGATCGGTGCAAATGATGTCGCACAATCAAAAGTTTTTTATGATGCCATTCTTGGTGCCATGGGCCACGAGCCTGGTGTAATTGACGGCAAAGGTCGTTGTTTTTATTTTACCGAAAATGGTGTTTTTGGGCTAAGTAAGCCGATAGACGGGAAGCCTGCTAGTCATGGTAATGGCTCTACTATTGGTTTCGCAGCTGATAGTACCGCTATTGCTGATGCATGGCATGCAGCGGGTGTTGCTAATGGTGGTCGTGCGTGTGAAGACCTTCCGGGTGTAAGAGATGGAACGATAGGTAATATTTATCTCGCTTATTTACGTGATCCCTCAGATAACAAAATTTGTGCGCTTCATCGAATCGTTTAAAAATAATTGTTAATTTTCACTATCATTACAATTCATAAAAGTAAGGGTAAAACAGCTTGAAGCATGTCCGAAATAGTGACTTTTAGACATCTTACAGCCAGTAGTATTTGCCCTTGGTTTAGTGTTTTTTGGAGAACTATCTTGGCGACTAAGCAAGAAGTAACAGACTTTATGAGGACAGAGTTTCCGCAGGCCAAGTGCATTGTTGAAGCTGTTGGAGAACAATCAGCAACAATAAGACATACCGTAGGTTTTGATGAATTAAGGCCAGGTGGAACTGTATCTGGCCCCGTGTTAATGACTGTTGCCGATTGTGCTCTATATGTGGCTATTCTTGGTGAAATAGGCATCGTTTCTCTTGCTGTGACCACCAGCTTAACCATTAATTTTCTGAGAAAACCCTCTTCAAGCAAAGATATTATTGGTAAATGTACCTTACTAAAAATAGGGAAGTCACTCATTGTTGGAGAGGTATCCTTATACTCAGATGGTGATGTAAACCCTGTAGCTCATGTTGTTGGAACTTATTCAATACCTAAAGCTAGATAAATTAAATAAGTCTATAAAGAAGCAGGGATAATTATCGATCGAGCCTCATTTTGTATTACACTATTATCAACAATGACGTGTTACTTGACCTTCTGTTATGTCTTTAGGAACTTATGAAAAAAAATTCTATCCCACAGTTTATTGGTGTCATCATTAGTTTTGTTGCTATTTGGTTAGTTAACGATTTCTTTTTGGTTGATCAATGCTTAGATAATAGTGGTAGCTTCAATTACAGCAAAGGTGAATGTGTATTAGTAAATGGTGAAATACAAGCATCTGATTTAGGGAAGTACTTAATCGCCATCTATTTTTTTATGGGCTTATTAATTGCGTTGTCGGTTTCAATACTCATTCAAAAAGTATGTAAAACAGAGCAAGAATAAACACTATCGACTGGTACTTTAATTGGCTATTAATTACTCCGTTATTGGCGCTGGTACCATATATGCTGAGCTGAACGCTAAAATATAGGTAACATATTATACGATTACAAGTCGCTACGTTAAGTGGCGTATTTATAGAATATTGAATCTATATGTCCTGCTGTTCTTTCACTATAGCGTTAATGTTTTCATCAAATGAATGTCTTCTTGATAAAAATCAGTCTAAAATCCTAGCCCATCAGTTTTTTCTTGCAAAATTATGGCTAAATAATTGTCGCTATTATTAATTGCAACGATATAGTAAGCCATTAAATTGTTATAGCCTTAATGAAATGTACCGCTTTGCATTTAACCCCAATATGAGTTGTTAACACGAATCTTTTACGCAAAAGTGAAGTTAAAATCAGGTCAAATAAACAGGAACTTATGAAGTTGAACAACGAAGAAATTAATTGGGCCGTTTGTCAGCAGTGCCAAGGGCTTGGTCAAAAAAATAAAAGACCACGCAAAAAAATGCGACTTCAGTATCAGCGTCAGTTGGATGAATTTGAACAAAAACAAAGTGAAGGTACACCTCCAGTTCGTCCTAAGGGACATCTATTTGATTGTTTAAATTGCAATGGAACTGGCCTTATTCAGGCGACAAATATTACCATCGCAGATAAAGAAAACTATCCGCACATTGCTATTATTGGCGGCGGTATCGGCGGTGTTGCACTAGCAGTTGCTTGTTTGCACCGTGGAATTCCTTTTACGCTTTATGAAAGAGACAATGGCTTTGATACTCGCTCTCAGGGGTATGGATTGACATTACAACAAGCCAGTAGAGCGATAGCAGGGCTTGGCATTTCTTTATTAAGCCAAGGCGTTATTTCAACTCGGCATGTTGTTCATACCACCACGGGTAAAATTATTGGTGAATGGGGGATCAGAAAGTGGCATCCCTCTGCGGTGAAATCGTCGGTTAAACGCACCAATATTCATATCGCTCGCCAATCTTTGCGATTAGCTTTACTTAAGCAACTCGTTGGTGACAACCAAGTAAAATGGTGTCACCAATTAGTAGGTTATAAAGAGTCGCTGGCGGGAGGTGTTGATTTGAGCTTTCAGGTCGAAGGTGAATTGAAAAGCGCCAAGGCCGATCTTGTTGTTGGCGCCGATGGTATTCGCAGTTTAGTGCGAAAATTACTGATAACTGATGATAAAACACCTCTACGATACTTAGACTGTATTGTTATTTTGGGTATTTGTCCTTTGGCGGCACTTAAAGGACTTAAAAGTTCACTGCTGGACTCAGCGACTGTTTTTCAAACGGCGAATGGTAATGAACGTATTTATATGATGCCTTATGCGTCTGACTCTGTGATGTGGCAACTGAGTTTTCCTATGCCTGAAGCGGAAGCTAAGGCATTAAGCGCTAAAGGTCCTCAGGCACTAAAAGACGAAGCGTGTCGAAGAACTCAGTGGCATGACCCCATACCACAAGTTGTAGCTGCTACCTTGGTGGCTCAAGTTTCTGGTTATCCCGTGTATGATAGGCCATTACTCGAAGCTGAATTATTGCAGCAAGGGCAACAAGCTACGCTCATTGGCGATGCGGCTCACCCGATGAGCCCATTCAAAGGACAGGGAGCCAATCAAGCGCTTCTCGATGCGTTGTCGCTTGCACGAGGCATATCGATAGGATGTCGGCCATTATCTCAATGGAGAGATGTTGGCATCAGGGAAAGTGTCCTCAATGAGTTTGAAGCAGAAATGCTGGCGCGCAATGCCTCTAAAGTGAAAGATTCTGCAGAAGCGGCAAAGTTCCTACATACCGACACTGTGCTTCATGAAGGTGATGAACCCAGGGGCCGTTGCCTTCAAAGAGATGACTCGTAAGTAAACCTTGACTGAGCAGGCTTGTTTTTCCGTTATATTTATAGAGAGTTTTTATGATCTGTTGGCCATGTGTTTTAAAGTTAGAAGGCGAAGATGAGCTTACTTATTTAGCCTCTGCGCTAGATTTTATTTCAGAATGTCAGGATTTAATTCTTAGCGATGAGGATTATGTTATAGATTCTATGGGGGTTTGCTATTTAATAGAATGTGTATCACAACAACGAGTGCTAGTTAAAACAGAGCGAACAGTCATTATAGCGGAAGTTTTAGATTTGATCCGTGCTCATGAGTTTAGTAAGGCGGAGCTTTGTCTCACTAAAATATATTTCTTAACAGTAGCAGATGCTATTAATTCACTACGCTATTAAATCAAAGTGAACAGCTAATGAGTGGTACAACTCCAGAAAGCCTATCTATTAGGATTAATTAGCGATTATTTTTTATATAAAACATAACAAATGCCTATTATTACGCGCTATCATTTATTTAATAGCATCATCATTTTGTTAATTAACTCATGATATCAAACACGTAAAATTATTTTATAAATACGCCTTTTATAAAATTTTATACACAGCCATAACTTTATTTCTTTTCTCTTATTAATGTCTACGCATAAATTGCTTTAGCGATATTTACCAACTATATTTGTTTTATGTTTACGTTATATTAACTTTTTGTTTGCTTATTTGTATGAATAATATACAGCTCGTGATACCCATACAAACAAGTAAACAAAAAGTTATGCGAATATTTCATTATTTGAAATTGGAAAACTTAAGCATTTACAGCTTTAAATAAAATGAAATAATCTTTTAACCAGCGTTCGAAAAAGTAGATTAGGTTGGGTGTACCTGGTTAATTTATTGGCTGTCTTTTAACTTTTATTTATAAGTTATTAAAATAAGTAACTGAATATTATTGTAATTATTAATAGATAAGGGATTTCTATGAGATATTTAACGATAGCATTAATTTTACCTATAATGGCAATTGCTAAACAAATTCCATTCAATGAAGCAATGACTGCGGAAATTACTTCAGCAATTGTTAGCCAAAACTTACCAACAACGCACAAGTCATCAACAAAAATGTCTACTTTAGCTCCTCCTAGCGGTGGTGATCCCGGAGACGACCCTGGTGGGGATGCTTATGGTATTGCCAATGAAGATATCTTAGCGCGTATGTCTGTAAAAGATTCTGTTACGCCTTATACAACCGACTTACTCGGCGAGCATATTGACCTTAACTCTGGCACGATTGGATTTAGCCATACTGATTTGGTGGCTAAAGGGATTGGCCCCGACATTGTCATAGCTCGAAAATTCTATCCTGAAGCTGCCGGTTTAACTGCTTATAATTCAGCTTTTTTTGATGATTGGTTACTTGAAATCCCCGCGATTCATACCACACTACTTTTTAATGGTTCTCGGTATTCAGGTTCATGGGGAATAGGCAAAGAATGCTCTGGTTCCTTAAACCCTGGCGGAATTTCTGATCATGGTAACGTGTTTGAATCTCATGAATACTGGAACGGTGACTCTCTTATTTTACCCGGTCGGCAAGAGAAGTTAGTTGAAAAAAACGGTAGAAAAACAAAATCTAATTGGAAGTTCGATTGTTTTACTCGTTCAGGAGGCAATGGCGAAGGCTTTATCGGTCACTCACCCTATGGGCTTAAGTACACTTTCAACAAAATGAGATTAATATCCTCTAAGGGTATTTATCGAGATTATAAAGTTACTTCTCGGTATCAAGCCTTTATGTTGGCTTCAAAAGTAGAAGATCGTTTCGGTAATTGGATTCAGTATAATTATTCTGGTAACAAGCTAACTTCAATAACGTCCAGTGATGGCAGAACAGTTCTTATGACTTATGGAACGGGATCCCATCTAAATCATATTACTAAAGTTTCTTATAACGGACGTCATTGGACATATTCATATGGGAGTTCGGAAGGGCTAGATTCTGTCACCAGACCTGATGGTAAAAACTGGGTTTTTGATTTAAGCCCATATAGAAATGCTAAACCAACTGTTGGTACCAGGAACGGTGACAAAATGGATGATTGTGCATACACCATAAATTATACACCAAAAAACAGTACTGCAAGTATCACACACCCTGATGGTGTAACTGGCACATTTCAATTTGAAGGAAAAGTTCAAGGAAGAAGTAACACGCTTGAAACCACTACTAGTAATAACGGTCCCTATATACAACCACAATGCTACGCAACCATGTCTATTATTGAAAAAGTGTTAGACGGACCGGGAATGTCCAAGATGACATGGAATTATGATTACTCTGAAAACACAGGTTTTGCCGCTAATGAAAATATCCAAAGTAGTATGTTATTAAAGGGTACATTACCGAGCAATATCAATAATAAAGATTATAAATGGACACAAGTAATAGCTCCAGATAACAGTCGAACAAAATACTATCATAACCGTGATTACTCCAGTTACTTAGACGGTAGCTTAGCCGCTGTAGAAGAATTTGATACAAACGGCGCGATGCTGCTCCAAACAAAGAAAACATTTACTCGTCAAAATATCGGTAATGTGGGATTTGAGTTAAGCAGTGGTGTTGCTCATTCAAACAGAGCGTTAATTGCTTCTGAAGTAAAAGAATACTATAGAGTAGGTGGTAAAGATGTTTTTACTCACCTAACCAACTCATATGATATTTATGGTAACCCAACGCAGGCACACCAATACAATGATGCTAATGGTAACAAACATAAATATATTCAAACCACCTATAATAATGATCCAACATACTGGCTAATTGGTCGGCCATATCAAACAAAGGTCTTTAACGGTACTATTTATGAAGAAGTAGTAAAGACGACTTATCACTCTGCTGCGGGGATCTACAAGTCACAACCCGCTAACCAATACTCATTTGGTCGTTGGCATACCAATTACACCTACTTATCGAATGGTCTACCTAATAAAATAACAAGAAATGCCAATAATCAGTGGGTAAAATACTCAAATTATTATCGTGGAATTCCTAGAACTATTCAGACGCCTAAGAGCCGCAGTACAGTTTCTCAATATGGTTATCGAATAGTCAATGCCAATGCTCAGGTTACTCGAGTAACGGATTTTGAAGGTAACTGTGAAAACTACAGCTATAACACTCTAGGGCGGTTAACCTTAATAGACCCTTGTGACGAAGAATGGTCAAATACCAATATTTCATATTCACAGTCATCAGGTGGTATTGGCGTTCCAGGAACAGTTTCAGGTATGACGGTTCAAACGGTTAGTCAAGGTGACTACCGTAAACAGACTTTTTATGATGGACTATTGAGGCCGTTGGCCGTAAAAGAGTGGGATAACGGCGATAGTAGTAATACAACAAGGTATGTAAGAACAAACTTTAACTACTTAAATAAACCAACTTTTCAAAGTCAGCAGACAAGTTCTGCGTCTACTTATTATGGTGTTAATTACAGCTATGATGGATTAGGGCGTCCAAAGGCGGTTAATAACAATGCCATTTCAGGTCAAATATCTTATCGATATTTGGTTAATGACAAAGTAGAAGTTAATGATAATAAAGGCAATGTTACCACAACCACTTATTTGTCTTATGCATCACCTAGTCAATCAATGCCTATTTTAATTAACTCACCCGCTGATGTTAGTACAAGTATGGCCTACAATATCTACGGTAATGTTAGCAGCGTTAGCCAAGGCGGAGAGCATGAATACCGCGTTTATGATGATTATCAAAAGCTTTGTAAAGTTGTTAGAGAGGATGTTGGCCCGAGAGCTTATTCATTTGATAGTGTCGGGCAGTTAAGCTGGAAAGCTTATGGAACGTCGATTAGTACTAGTACCACCTCGTGCGTTAGTTTAGTAAGTAGTTCAAATAAAACGAATTACGTCTATGGATACCGAGGAAATACTATTTCAGAAACATATGAGGATGATAGAGCAAACAAAAGCTTTTATTATGATAGAAATGGTCAGTTAATTACCCTTAATACCGGAAGTGTTGCTAATCATTATTCATACAATAGTTTAGGGGGATTGGCCTCTGAAAGCTTATCTATAGACGGGAATACCTTCAACTTAATTTATCAAACGGATAATTTAGGTAATCAAAGTTCAATCACTTATCCCAGCGGGCAAGTGATGAATGTCAAGCATAATGCGTTAAGTCAACAATTGCGAGTGGGTAATTACGCAACGAATGCTAAGTATCATGCATTAGGTGCTATTAAGTCTCATAATTATAGCAATGGTTTTGTGTATTCTGCTACGCTAAACAGTGCTGGCTTACTTGCTTCAACCTATGATTCAAGAAGTGGCACTTATGCGATAAAACAAGCCATGACCTACGACTCAAATAATAATTTGACGTTCTGGGATGACCAAAAAAATAATGCCTATGACTTAAAAGCAACCTATGACGGGCTTGATAGGTTAAACCTGATCACCGATAGTTACTCGGGTACCGGAGATGTTAATTACGACACCAAAGGTAATATTACCTACTATAAAATAGGTTCTAAATCGATTGGGTATGCTTATGACAGCTTAAACCGTTTAAATTACACCACAGGAAGTAAATCATATAACTTTCTTTACGACAGTAGAGGAAATGTCACTTCAAATGGTCATGATAGCTTTTCGTATAATGTTGCCGGTCAAATGGACGAAGCAAGTGGCAATACTTATGTTTATGATGGCCATAACCGAAGAGTGAAAACAAACGATGGTTCAGGCTTAAGTTATTCGATGTACAGCTTATCTGGTCAGCTAATGTTTAGAAAAGTTGGTGGGGTTAACACAGATTACTACCGTTTAGGTGGTAAATTAGTCGCCACAAAAAATGCCAGTGTAGAATTCATTCATACTGACTATTTAGGCAGTCCCGCTGCATTTAGTAACTTAGCGGGAGTGATTATAAAAACTCTACACTATCAACCTTTTGGTGAAACGATTGGAACACAAAGTGATGATGTAGGTTATACCGGACATAAGTTCGATACTGATATTGGCTTAAGTTATATGCAAGCACGATACTATGATCCAGTGATTGGGCGGTTTTATTCGAATGATCCTGTTGGGTTTAACAATGTTCATAACTTTAATCGTTATGCTTATGCAAATAATAATCCGTATAAGTATACTGATCCTGATGGGAAGGCTTCCTATTTGGTTAGCAAGGCATTAAGCTTTACAAGTTCAGCTAACCACAACTTTATTGTTTACAATGCAAAATCTATAGGTGACCCTTTGGCTACAGTGAGGTCATTCGGTGATACTGGTAATGACAAAATGGGCGAAGTAAATTCTGATACACGAGGGTTTTCAGAAGGTACTTCTGATTCAGATATGGAAGCTTGGCAAAGTCTAAGTATTGAAGGTTCAGAAGTTACTTATCGTAAGATTGATGCAACGGACGCGGAAGTTGCTAAGATTACTGATTCTGTGCAAGGAGGCCAAGAATATAGTGCGGTGCCAGAAGTACAAGGTGGTGTAAACAGTAATTCCGCTGCTGGAGCGATTGCTAAGAAAGCTGATGGGGGGTATTCTTTTGTAAATAACGGTATAAGCCAACCCGGTAGCACAGTTCCTGAAAGAGTTGGGTTTAAGGAGAAAGATAAATGAGAATTAGACCTCTCTTATCAATATTATGTTTTCTGTTTTTGAGCTACCCTGCTTATCTATGGTTAACTTATATTGATGAAACAGTTACATCTGGCTCAGCATATGGTTTGAAGATTGGAGCAAATAAGAATAATGTATATAAATCACTTGCAAGATCTCTGAGCCAATTTAAAGGTGATGGAGACTCCGTATTTATTCAAATTAAAGTAACTACTGAAACAGCTAAAGATTTAGCAACGAAACCAGATTTTAATGTAATGGTTGAACCGTTATTTCATCCAATAGGTTTTTCTTCATTTGAAAAACAGGATACATGGTCTTTTTACGTGAATGCGTCGTATTTTAACTCATTAAAGCTGAAGTTTTGTGAAGAAAAGTTATGTGAAATACATAGGCACAGAAAGTATTTTGAACTTCCTTAGAAATACTTAGAAAAATAAAAGAGGTCGGTGACACTTGAGAATAGATCTTATTTGCTATTGTCATTAATCAGCTATAATGAACGGGGTATTCACTATCGAAAGGAGTCGATAATGCTCCATAAACCATGCCACTTTTTAACGAATGTTCACTATCATGTTATTAGTCGCGGCAATAATCATAATGTGTGCTTTTTTGCCGATGCTGGTTATCTGTTTTACCTTAAGTGTCTATATGACGCTTGCAAAAAACACCACTTATTAGGCCACCCATAATAACTTATTCTGTTTTGTTTTAATAAACTAGACTTAAGTTACCTTTATTAAGTCTAGTGATTTTTATACCTAAACCTAGTTCATAACAAATTAGTTTATTGGATACTCTTTTTTATCACATTTTCAGTCGCACGGTACGCAAGGCTTTTTTTTGGTTTGATAATGAAAAGGGGGCATAACTTGTATTTATAGAAAGTTTTTTAATGGAATTTAGCGACTTACTTCAAATGGTAAAGTCACTAAAAATTTTTAAACATATAGTTTAATAAATCTGGAGAACAACATGAAAAAATTTACTACGTTTATAGCTCTCTGCATTATTTTAGTGTCGTCTATCATCACAACATCGTATGCCAATGATCAGATAACAGACAAACAAATTTATCAGTTAATGGATAAGTCAGGGATAACCCAGTCAATTGAGGGACTACCGTTACAATTGCAAGCGATGGGTCAACAAATGGCTTTAACGGCTAAAAATCCAGTTGAACATGAAAAATTTATGCAAGTGTTTGCATCGTCATTAAATCCTGATGTGATGCTAAAAAAAATGACTGAAAACATCAGGAAGAATATTTCATTAGCTGAACTACAGCCGATTCTTACATGGTTGGATAGTGATCTTGCCTCTCGCGTTGTAAGTGCTGAACTTCAATCTACTGATCCAATGTTTCAGCAAAATTTAATGCTTTATATGGCTGAGTTGCAATCAAGCCCGCCATCTCCTGAGAGAACAAAAGTAATTATTAATTATGTTGAGTCATCAGAAATTGTAGAACAAGGGATGAATTTGATGATGGCGATGTTAGAAAATATGTTTGAAGCGTTGAAAATCACCCAACCAGAAAATGTTGAGCTTGCCACGCAACTCGATGCTCAATTAGAACAAATGGCGGTCAATATAAAGCCATCAATGGAACAGCAAATGGTTTTAACGTCATATTTTATTTATCGTGAAATCAGTAATGAAGATTTAAATGAATATAGTAATTTTTATAAGCAAGCTACCGGGAAAAAGTATTTGTCGCTGATGGTCGGTGCTATTGGCGATGGAATGAATGATTGGGGTACATTACTTATTCATCAAATATCAAAAGACAAAAGCTAGTGCTTTAAGGTTTTGGGTATTTATTTACCCATATTAGCCTCGCAAGGTACTTTAAATAAAGGTACAGAAACAATGTTCCTTATAGCTATTGATGGCAAGACTTCGTTACTGCTATTAATAAAAAGTCTGTTTAACCACGTTAAACAGACTTCAAAAAACCTGCGGTGATAATTAGACAAGTGCTACGAATTATCCTGCCACTATCATCAGTGTTACGCTATAAAACTGTTAATTATTTGCTAACTTTTGCATTAAATAAGTATGTTGCAGTGCGATTCGCTTGGCGGTTTCTTTAAGGTTGGCAGCAGCAGAGTGCCCACCATCAATGTTTTCATAGTATAAAAATTTATGCCCTTGATCTTCCATGCGTTTCGCTACTTTTCGA
Organism: Colwellia sp. BRX10-4; assembly: GCF_014077465.1. Lineage (NCBI taxonomy): Bacteria > Pseudomonadati > Pseudomonadota > Gammaproteobacteria > Alteromonadales > Colwelliaceae > Colwellia > Colwellia sp. BRX10-4. Next base: position 77,884 of record NZ_JACGVZ010000013.1, on the reverse strand, counting down.
GCATGTCCCGGATGAACACGATCATCTTTTGTCGATGTTATAAAGAAGACTTCTGGATAATCTACAGCAGGGTCAATATTATGATAAGGCGAAATGCTTCGTAAAAACTTACCTTCAATTTCGTTTTCAGGGTCGCCATATTCGCCCATCCATGAGGCACCTGCTAATAGTGTATGATAGCGCATCATATCAAGCAGGGGCACAGCACATATTACCGCATTGAATAAATCAGGACGTTGGGTAAACATCACCCCCATTAACAAGCCTCCATTTGAGCCACCTTCGATACCTAAATGCTCAGGAGACGTTATTTTTTTTGTGATTAAATCTTGAGCGACAGCAATAAAGTCATCATAAATACGTTGGCGATTGGTTTTTAAACCAGCCTGATGCCATTTAGGTCCATATTCGCCACCGCCTCTAATGTTGGCTAGGACATATACACCGCCTCTTTCTAACCACAACTTTCCACGAGTAGCGGAATAACTAGGGTTTAGAGAAACTTCAAAACCGCCATAGCCATACAAAAGCGTTGGGTTTTTACCATCTAACTTTGTATTCTTGTGTCGAACCACAAAGTAGGGGACTTGAGTACCGTCGGTTGAAGAAACAAAAAATTGTTCACTGACCATGCTTTCAGCATCAAACCAGCTAGGTAAAGATTTCGCTTTAGCTTTTTCACCTGTTGCGGTGTTATAAGTATAAAGTGTGTCAGGGTTAAGAAAGCTCTCTGCTGAAATAAAAGCAATTTCTTCTTTACTGTTGGTACTGCCAATAGAGACGGAACCATTAGCTGGAAAGTCTAATTTTTTAGAGGTCCATTTACCGTCATGCCAATCGAATTGATGAGCAGAGCCGGTTACATCATGGTAGATGCTCATCAGTACTTTAGATTTTGTGACGCCAAAGTTACCAATTGAAGATTTTTCATCAGGACTAAAAACAAGGTTAACAAGGTCAATTTTGCTATCATTCATAAAATCATCAATATTAAAGCTGACTAAGTCGCCTAGTTTGAATTCACGCCAGTTTTCGTTTAATTTGACAATCATTTGCCCTTTAAACTCACCACTTAAATTTGATTTTTTAGGTATTGGTAATTTGATTTTTTCACTGATGCTGCCATCACTTTTACGTGGAAACCAATAATACTCGGTATCATAAAAGGTTAATGCCCGGGTAGTAATAATTTCGCGGCGGCCATCACTTAGCTCTGTTATACCCCCCCAATAGCCAACATCTGTTTGCTCGCCACGGTCAATTTCAACGGCACTCGATAACGCAGTACCGCGTTGCCATAGTTTAGAAACCATAGGGTAACCAGATGTTGTCATGGTGTTTTCACCAAAATCAACCCCGATAATTAAGGTGTTTTTGTCTAGCCAATCTATACTGCCTTTGCTTTCTTGGGTGATAAAACCATCGGTTACAAAAGTTTGAGTTTTGGTATTAAACTCACGTTGAATAACGGCATCTTTACCGCCATCAGAAAGGCTGACCATGCAAATTTCGTAATCAGGTGAAAGGCAGTTATTGCCTTTGTAGACCCAGTTTTTATTTTCACTTTTTGACAGAGCGTCAAAGTCTAAAACAGTTTGCCAAACCGGAGTGTCTGAAAGGTAACTACTGAGGGTCGATTTTCTCCATATCCCCCTCTCATGTTGCTCATCTTGCCAAAAATTATGCACTTCTCCATTTCGATAAGACGCGTATGGAATTTTGTCTTTACTGTTAACAATTTCCAACACTTCGCTATTCATTTTTTCAAATAGAGGGTCTGCCATTAGGCGGTCGAGGGTGCGGGTATTCCAGCTTTTTACTTCAGTTAATGCTTTGTCACCTAAAACTTCCTCAAGATATAAATGATCTTGGTCAGTTTTACCTAAGGTGTCATAGGTAATAGTTTTATCAAGGTTTTCCACTTTCATTACGGGGGCCTTATTGGGTTCTTTATCATTTTGGCAAGCGGTGAGTGAAAGTGCTGCGCATAAAAACAGGGTTTTCTTGGGGTGATTCAATACAGACATAGTTCCCTTCTGTTAAGATTTTGCTGAATATGCATCAATATAAACAGAGTTTGGACTTACATACAAGTCGCAGCTTGAATAATTGATTTTGCTTGGTTTGGTCTTTATATTGCTTATTGCTCTCTTTTATTGTTTATACCGTAATTAATAACAGGTAGACTGCGGCAATTAATTATTTAACGATAGATTTTATGGGCTATTTATTTGCAGTTACTTTGCTTTGGGCATTTTCATTTAGTTTAATCGGCGTTTATTTGGCAGGGCAGGTTGATGCATGGTTTAGTGTGCTTATGCGGATAACGCTCGCTACCTTAGTTTTTTTACCTTTTTTGAAATTAACACAAATACCAAAGCCCTTAGCGCTAAAGCTTATGATGATAGGCGCTGTGCAACTTGGCGTTATGTATAGCTTTTATTATCATTCCTTTTTATATGTATCTGTACCAGAAGTCTTATTGTTTACGGTAATGACACCTATCTATATCACGCTATTAAATGATGCCCTTGAAAAACACTTTAACCCTAAGTTTTTTCTAACTGCCGTTATCGCCGTTGGCGGCGCAGTAGCTATTCGTTATGAAAGTATTAACAGTAACTTTTGGACAGGCTTTCTGCTTGTGCAAGCGGCCAACATTTGTTTTGCAACCGGACAAGTCACTTACAAACGTTTAATGGCTAATAGCAAGTTAGATGATAAAACGGTCTTTGGCTGGTTTTTTATTGGTGCATTAATCGTTGCTGTTGTTTGCTATACCTTATTCGGCAATTCAGATAAATTACCCAGTACAGCAACGCAATGGGGTGTCCTTATTTACCTAGGCATTGTAGCGTCGGGTTTAGGCTACTTTGGCTGGAATAAAGGTGCTACCTTAGTCAATGTCGGTGCATTAGCCGTGTTGAATAATTTACTTATTCCTGCAGGTATTATTGTGAACGTACTTATTTGGAACAGAGATGCTGATCTAGTGAAGTTAAGTATTGGCGCGGGCATTATTTTAGCTGCATTATTATTCAACCATATAAGTAATAGAGAATAGTATTTATAAAGCCGGTACTTGCTGTTAGATTCAATGTGCGACTTTATTAAAAAGAACAATGACTAAATTTAGTTGTCTGAGAGAATGAACAGCGCTTTATAACATGCTTACAGTTTCTCTTTTATTAATAAAAGATGATAAAAAATTAGTCATTATTTTACGATAATAGACGACAATTGTTAGCCACTTGTTGTGATATTAAATAAGGAATATATGCAGAACTTTTCATGGGTCTTCGACCAAGCCGACATTGATTGGCAGCAGTTATCAAGGTTATATCGTATTGCGCCTTTAGGTAATAAAGCCAAAGACGACCTTAATATTGTCTTTTCAAACAGTAAGTTTAAGTGCTTTGTTTATGAAAAACAAAAGCTTATTGGTGCAGGGAGAGCTTTAGCTGACGGACTTGATTGTTCATATATATGTGACGTTGCTATTCATCCTGAATATCAGGGGATGGGGTTAGGGCGTAAAATGATTAATCAATTAGTTGAGCTATCTTTCGGACATAAAAAAATAATATTATATGCTAATCCGGGTAAAGAAGGTTTTTATAAAAAGCTTGGCTTTAAACAAATGAATACGGCAATGGCTATTTTTAGTAATGAACAGCAGGCAATCGATGTTGGCATATTAAGTTCAACATAAGGGCAATCTATAAAGACCAAAACAACGAAGATGATTTTTCTATGTTGCCTAAGCCTAAGCTAAGCAAAAATACTTAGTTGATGGGATCGAGTGTAGAGGTTAAACAAGTCATAAAGGCTTTACTCGCTTTAGAAAGATAATGATTTTTTTTCCATGCCAAACTCAATTTAAAGGCGAGTTTTGGTTCAAACGGAATTGAAGTTATCTGCTGTTCATTTTGCAAAATACGTGACAAACAGGTGGTGATACCGACTTCATTTCGAACCAATGATTTTTGCAGTTCAATAAGATTCGTTTCCATACGTATGTCTAATGATAAGTTATGCGCTTTTGCATAATGACTAACCACTTCACGTAAAAAATAACCTTGATGAAACAACACCAGTGGTTCTTGACAAAATTGTGCCAATGATAAAGTTTCTTCTTTTGCTAGCGGGTGTGAAATCGCCATAGCAGCAACAATTTCCTCATCAATAAGCTCGGTATAACGCAGTTGTTGATTCTCTAAATCACCGCGGATCAAGGCTAAGTCGAGTTCGCCATCCATTAACATTTTCTCGAGTGCCGCTGTGCCTTGGTCAATCAAGTGTATTTTTATTTTTGGATACTGTTGCTTAAATGCCGTTAACACTTTCGGAAAGTAATAAGATCCCATCATCGCGGAAACACCAAAGCGAATGGTACCTCTTTCTAAATCTTTCAGTTCTTCTAACTCTAATTCAACTTGTTTTGCTTGGCTTAATAATTGTGTTGCCAGTTTATAGAGCACTTCGCCTTCAGCGGTTAATAAGGAGTTTTTATCGGTACGATTAATTAGTTTTAAACCAACCTCTTGTTCTAGCTTTTGAATAGCTATACTCAACGCTGGCTGAGCAATACCTATTTTATGTGCAGCCCGAGTAAAATTGCCTAATAAGGCTAATTGACAAAAATATGCTAAACGCTTTAAATTCATATTAAGCCTGTATATAAGAGAAAGTTATGATAAATATAATAACTATATATTATATTTATTTTTATTTTGAGGATAGAGTTAACGCATAAATAAAAAATTTAGCGCATAACCACCTACTAATGGAGTTACCTGATGAGCGACAAATTAACGCCTTTCAACTGGCAAGACCCGATGTTCCTTGATAATCAATTAACCGAAGAAGAGCGTATGATACGCGATACGGCTTATGATTATTGCCAAGAAAAATTGATGCCCAGAGTACTCGAAGCCAATCGACATGAACATTTTGACCGAGAAATAATGCGTGAATTAGGTCAATTGGGTTTACTAGGGGCTACTTTGCCTGCTAAGTATGGTGGCAGTGAAGTTAACTATGTTAGCTATGGCTTAATCGCTCGTGAAGTAGAACGCGTTGACAGTGGCTATCGTAGCGCGATGAGTGTGCAATCATCACTCGTTATGCATCCTATCTATGCCTATGGTACACAAGAGCAACGGATGAAATATTTACCTAAACTTGCTTCCGGCGAATGGGTGGGTTGTTTCGGGTTAACTGAGCCTAATTCAGGTAGCGATCCTGCTTCAATGAGCACGCACGCCAAGAAAGTTGAGGGTGGCTATGCTTTAACAGGCAGTAAAATGTGGATCACCAATTCGCCTATCGCTGATGTTTTTGTTGTTTGGGCAAAGTTTGAGGGGATAATCCGCGGCTTTGTGCTTGAAAAAGGTATGGCAGGGTTAACGGCACCGAAAATCGAAGGTAAATTTTCTTTACGTGCTTCAATCACCGGCGAAATTGTTATGGATAACGTTTTTGTACCCGATGAAAATATGTTCCCAGAGATTAAAGGCTTAGCAGGGCCTTTTGGTTGTTTAAATAAAGCGCGCTATGGCATCGCTTGGGGCTCTTTAGGGGCTGCAGAGTTCTGTTTTAATGCCGCAAGACTTTACACGATAGACCGTGAGCAATTTGGTCGCCCCTTAGCTGCTAACCAATTAATTCAAAAGAAACTTGCCGATATGCAAACTGAGATAAGTCTTGGTTTACAAGGTTGCTTACAAATGGGACGGTTAATGGATGCGGATCAATGTCCGGTTGAATTAATTTCATTATTGAAACGTAATAATTGTGGTAAGTCACTTGATATTGCTCGTGTTGCACGTGATATGCACGGTGGCAATGGCATTAGTGATGAATACGGGGTTATTCGCCATATGATGAATCTTGAAGCGGTTAATACCTATGAAGGTACACATGATGTTCATGCCTTAATTTTAGGTCGTGCTATTACCGGTTTACAAGCTTTTTGCTAATGACAGATACTCCTACAAACGCAAACCCTCCATCGGCATTAGCAGGTATCAAGGTAGTCGATTTAAGCCGGATACTTGCGGGGCCTTGGGCCTCGCAAATGCTCGCTGATCTGGGGGCTGAGGTGATAAAAGTTGAACGGCCAAAAGTAGGTGATGACACCCGCTTTTGGGGACCTCCTTTTGTAAAATCCCAAGCAACCAGTCAACCGCCACAAGCGGCGTACTTTCATTGCGCTAATCGTAACAAAAAATCTATTGCCATTGATATTCAATGTCAGCAAGGTCAACAGATCATTAAAGATTTAGTGGTGCAGTCAGACGTTTTTATTGAAAACTTTAAAGTCGGTGATTTAGCTAAATATGGTTTAGATTATGCTGAGTTGAAAAAAATTAATCCTAATTTGGTGTATTGTTCAATTACTGGCTATGGGCAAACGGGTCCTTATGCTCACAAACCCGGTTACGATGCCATGATACAAGGCGAGGGTGGCCTGATGAGTATTACCGGTGAACAGCAAGGCAGTCCAATGAAGGTTGGGGTTGCAGTCGTGGATATTATGACCGGGCTATATAGCTGTAACGCTATTTTAGCCGCTCTTATGGCTAGGCATCACACCAAGTGTGGTCAATATATTGATATGGCTTTACTTGATGTTCAAACAGCAATGCTGGCTAATCAAGCGATGAATTACTTAACCACTAATGAAAACCCGCCGCGATTAGGTAATGCACACCCAAACATCGTGCCCTATCAAACGTTTACCACCCAAGACGGTGACTTAATTTTAGCCATCGGCAATGACAGCCAATTTTCAAGGTTTTGTCATTTGTGTCAGCTAAACGAGTTTGCAGCAGACGACCGCTATAGCACGAATGCTCAACGGGTTCTTCATCGAGACGATGTCGTGTCGACATTAGCTAAAAAAATTAAGACACAAACAACGCAGTGGTGGATAGCGCAACTTGAATTGATATCAGTACCTTGTGGACCGGTAAATACTCTAGAGCAAGTATTTGACCATCCTCAAATAAAACACCGAGCTATGGTTAAGCAACTGCCAAACGATGATGGCGATTTAATCGATGTTGTGGCATCACCCATTAATCTGTCGGCGACACCTCTGCAATACCATAGTGCAGCACCCGAGTTAGGACAGCATACCTACTTTGTTTTAAAGGATATGCTTAACTATGATGATGCCATTATCTCAAGTGCTTTTGAGCAAGGTGTTGTTGCTTAGTCGTAAGAACCAGCAAAGCTTAGCGGTTATCTCACTTACTTCTCTTTAACGGAGCTGGTCGGATAACCAAAGAGTACCTTCAGTTTTGCTTTCATGCCTTTACTGGTCAACATACTGCTTATTAAATAACGCCATTGATGAAAGGTAATCGTCAGTGGGTTATTACTGTGCAGTTGTCCAACAATACCGTATTTACAAGGTTTTCCAGATTCTTCTTCGGCAAAGGTGCCAAATAATTTATCCCAAATAATCAGTACCCCAGCAAAATTTTTATCCAGGTAACCCGCATTTATTGCATGGTGAACCCTGTGATGCGATGGGGTATTAAAAACTTTTTCGAACCACCCTAACTTATTCACAACTTGAGTGTGAACAAAAAATTGATAAGCCAAATTAAGTGCGACTACAGTAAATGCGGTAATGGGGTCAAAACCTAGTAATATCATCGGCAACCAAAATAGCCACATACCGGCAAGCGGATACATTAAGCTCTGTCTAAAGGCGGTAGTAAAGTTCATTTTGGTCGAACTATGATGAACCACATGCGCGGCCCATAACCAATGAATATGGTGAGATGCCTTATGAAACCAATAATACAAGAAGTCTTGCAAGATAAAGGCACCAAAAATACTGATAGGGTTTAGCGCTATATCAAAGAGTCGATAATCATAAAGCCAATAAAAAAAGGGCATTAAAATCAGTAAGGCGACAGCATCTGCACCTTGATGCATCAGAGCCAGTGCCGTGTTGGCGAAGCTGTCTTTGATATCGTAATAACGGCGATATTTAATAAATTCTAACGTAACAAAAATAATAAAGACCGGGCTTAGCGCCAGTAAAATAATTTCTATGGACATACTCTGTCACCTTTAAAGTGTAACGCTAATTTTTTAAGTGCTTGCACTAAATCTTTTCTAATAAAAAAAGCCAGTATAAAGCTCGGTAACCACCAGGGGGCTTTGCAGCTAATATGGTAGGTAACTTCAGTGGTTGCGGGAATGCGACTATCTTTAGCAAAATCATTTTCATTAAAATAAATGTCGCCGCGATGCTCTGCAACGGGTTTATTACCTATTATTTGATAACTTATATGGTGATGGTCAGCGCTAATAATACGCTCGGCAAATTGAATGCCACTGATTTTTATTTGCCTAATAGCACCTTTGCCACCTTTTAGTTCATCTTTATTTTGTGGTTTAATCAGGCTAAAAGTTGCATCAAAAAAACGACTTAATTGCTGGTGCTCTAGCAAGGTCTCGCAAATTTGTTGCGGTGTTGCATTAATATGCTGTTTTAAGGTTATTGATATCATAGTTACCACCACCACTCTTGATAATTACCACTAGTATAAAAAAAACTTCCGTGGCAGACTTGCTTATTGATGACCATTTTTTAGCTTTAGGTGACAAATGACCACGTTGGCCGATCATTACTATACAAGTTGTCTTGATTACCTTGAAACGCTTGGTTTAGAGAGTCAAAGTGTTTTATCGGCGATAAACTTTGATGAATACGCTAATAAGCAAGCGCAACAGTTAGCGCCTCGCATTAGTTTAAGCAGTTATAATGCACTGCTTAATTATGCGCAACAGACTTTAAATGAGCCAATTTTTGGATTTAAATTAGGCCAGCAAATCAGAGCCGCGGATTTTGGTGTGTTGGGTTATCTCATCGAATCGAGTAATAATTTAGCAAGCGCAATTTCATCGCTGTTAATTTATGACCGTTTGGTCGCCGATATCGGCAAGGCTGAATTTGAACAACAAGAAGATATCGCTATTATTCGTTGGTTGCCAAACGCAAGCTGCAGCGCGCAGGCTATTTTACGTAATATGACGGCTTGGGTTAGTGTTATTCGCCAATTGCTTAACTCCCAGCTTTCACCTAGTTATATTTTTTTTACTGAGTCTTGGCCTGATATTGAAATAAAGAGACTCGCTGACTGGTTTAACTGCCCGATTAAAACTAATGCACAATATAATCAAATTATCTTTCCTAGTAGCTATTTAGCACTGCCTTTTAAAACTGATAACGCCGCTATTAATTTAGCACTTAAACAAGTATCGGCGCAGCAATTGTCAGGTTTTAAAAGCCAACAGCGCTTAGCCGAGAAAATAAGCCATCTCTTGATGGCTAAAAATGATTTGGACGATTGCAATTTAATACGCACAGCAAGTGCTTTAAACATGACAGTTCGAACGGTGCAACGTCAGTTAAAACAACAACAGACCTCGTTTGCTTATTTACTTGAAAGCGAACGCAAAAGGCGGTTACAAGGCTATATGGGTAAATATCCCTTAGGTACTATCGCCTTAAAACTTGGTTTTAACGATCAAAGTTCTTTTAATCGCGCATTTAAACGTTGGTATGGTTGCAGCCCTCTGTATTACTTAAAATATAAATTAATTAAAACATAAGCTTATTCTTTTGGGGGTCGCTAGATAAACCCCAGCAGGTAATGATATTTGTGAGCATTCTTATCAGTTAAAAGTTAGCCGTAAAATAAAAAAACGGCTTTGAATTAAATCAAAGCCGTTCGATTTTTATACAAAACTGTTATTAAGCAGTTTTACCGATTGGTATTAGAATTTGTAGTTAATGCCTACCTTCATCTGCCAACCAGATGAGCCTAATACCGTTTGATCGTAACTGCGAGTATCAGAGCCATTATAAACTTTATCTATTTTATATTTACCATCACCATCTAAACCAGCAAAATCATAAATAGCTTGTTGTGGATAGCCCATTCGCTTTTCAACACCCCAGTCATCATTTAACATGTTAGCAAAATTGTTGACCATCAAGAATACTTCACCTTTATGACCTTCTGCAAAACCTGGGATCTGTTGCTTAATGCTGAGATCCATCGTTGTTACCCAAGGTTGTGTGCCAGTATTACGGTCAAGAATTTCACCTCGTTCACTAATACCTGCTCGGTCTAAGAGTGCTTCTAACTCGTTCCATTTCATTCCCGAATCGGTCCAATTTACATTTGGATCTTCAGCACCTGTTGGAATGTACGCTAAGTAAGCCGAGTTTGAATAAAAGTCGCGAGTATCACCTAAGTCTTCATCTTGATAGTTACCGGTTACCCAGCTAAATGGGCGGCCTGAACGACGTTCAAAGAATAAATTGATATTAGTTTTATAACCAGCAAAAAACTCAGTTTCATAGCCTAAGTTAATTTTTAGGTTATGCTCAACTTCATAATTACCACGAGCAACGAAATCAATATTACGGCTTTTAACAACATTATTTTTGTAGTTACTTTGTGCGCGTGATGATGAGCCTGCGTGATTTTCTTCGATATCTTGATGAGCGTAAGACATGGTCATACTTAAGCCGTTGTCCCAACGCTTTGCTAGCGCTGTTGAGAAGATAATAGAGCGACCATTGCCTTGCGCGTTAGTCATTTGAATATCAAAGTTATCCTTTACATCACCGGTGTAACGGCTTTCATAGATTAGACGCTCACCATCAGCAGCGGTAATAGGATAAAGTAATGCGGTATTTTTCCAAACAGCTTCATTTTCTTTAACATGGTACATCAACTCTGTTGACCAGTTAAAGTTTTCGCCTAAGCCATCAATGTCAAAAGTGTAATCTGCGGCAATGCGGCTACGCCAACTTGAAGGGAGTTTGAAATTCGGGTCAGTATAGTTTGTACTACCAGCGCCTTTTTCAAGTGAGCTGATTATTTCGCTAGGAACATTGAAGTCAATCTCAACAAGTCTATCTTTATAATAATCTTCAACCGCTTTACTTGATGCAGCAACCAGCGTAATACCGTCATTTTGAAATGGGTTGTTATACCAAACATTTGGGATACCACCTTGAAAACGACCAATACCCGCAGAAAGTGTTAGTTTTTCAGAGAATCTCCATTCAATATTAACCCGTGGTAAGATAATATCTAAACCGTCAAGATTTTCCTGGTTAGTGTAACCGTAAGTTTCTTGAAATTTGCTATTAAGTGTTGGTTTGTCGCTTGATGATAATCGTTCATAACGAACACCTGCAGTAACATTGATATCGTCTGTTAGGTCGAAGTTGTCTTCAATATAAAAGGATAGTTGGCTACGTGAAACATCGTAAGCAAGGTCTTGAGTATCGCCGGTATAGGAATTTTGATAAGTAAATTCGCCATATCTAGCTAAATCACGTGCGGCAAAATCTTTAAAGCTTGCAAACTCCCAAGACCCTAGTGAATTAGCCCCAAATAAGTTGTATAAGTTTAAATCTTCATATTGGAGACCAAAATTAATTTCATGGTCATCCATCAAGTAAGTCGCATCTAACGACAATGTCAGGTTTTGAGTGGCTGATTCATTGGCATGACGGAACTGGTCTTGTCCAAAAACAAACTGTGGACCACGATATTCTGTAATAGCGGTTATTTCACCAATATCACTATTAGTATTGCTATCTGTTGCAACATCTTTGTAGCTTATGCCCATTTCAGTACTGAAGTCATTAGTCCAATCTGAATAAATTTTAGTGGCGAAGTTATTAAATGTAGTTGCATAAGTATAGCGGTTTGATGCCATGCTAACGGTTGTACCACCGGTACCGGCATTACGCTCATCTTGATCATCTTGCCATTGGTAGGTGAAATCAAGTCGGTGATCATCATTGATGTTCCAGCTTAATTTAGCTAATAACGTTTCATTGGTGTCTTCTTGATCGCCACCTAAAGAATCAGTGCGGCCATAAACATCACCTAAAATTATATTGAAGTCATCAAATTGCTCTTGAGAAATATCGTATTCATGGGTAGCGCCGCTCCCTTGGAAGCCATAATCCATGGCCAACTCACTCGACCAATTACTATAGTTAACAAAGAAAAATAGTTTATCTTCTATAATAGGGCCGCCAACGTTAAAACCAAAACGTGATTGTGTTTTGATAGGGGCAACCGTTTTCGTAACAAATGTTTGATGGTCATCATCATCTAATATATTGCGTACTCTGGGGTTCTTTTTATCGACGTCTGAATCAGTATAATAAACTTCAGTTGCTATATCTATTGTTTGAACATCACCAGCCATGTCCGGTGTTGAAGTTTCTGCAAAGCCTGAAAATTTAAATTCATTAGATCCCGATTTAGTAACTGCATTAATGGTACCACCACCAAAGTTACCTTTTTGTGCTGAAAATGGTGACACATCGACTGATATTTGCGCAATAGCATCTAACGATATTGGTGGTTGCTCTGTTGGGTAGCCACCATAGTTAAGTCCAAAGTCATCATTCTGGCCAATACCATCAACGGTTAAACTGTTTGAACGTGGGTTACCACCAGCAATAATTAACTCGCCGTTACCGTTAATACTTGCTAATGGGTTTAAACGGGCAATGTCTTTAATATCGCGGTTAAAACTTGGCGTATTCTGAATAAGCTCTGCCCCAAAAATACTGCTTGAACCACCTGATTTTTGAAGAAAACTTGAGCCTGTTACCTGAATACGTTCAATATTATCTGCTTGTAGCTGTTGGCTAATACGATGGGTATCACCAAGATTAAGAAAAATATTATCTAAAGTGGTATCACTGTAAGTGTCAGAATCAATAATAACAGTATAAGGACCACCAACACGTAAACCTTTAGCGGTAAAGGTACCTGTGGCATTTGTCATAAACTCACGGCTGGTTTTTGAAGGCTCATGAATAACGGTGATTTTAACATTACTAGCGGCTTCGCCCGTAGGGCTTAGGATTTTACCTCGCATTGAAGACGAGGTATCTGCAGCCATTGCAGAAGTCGATAAACCAACAGCGATTACAATCGCACTGGCTATTTTTGACAGTCTTAGTTTGTTCATTTTATATTTGTTCCCTAAGTTTTTAAAAAGAACCAACGTTATTCTGTAACATTTTCATTGAAATATCAGTGATCCGTTAGTTCAAATAATCTCTATAAAATAATCAACGTTTCAAATAATTATTTTTACTCTTAAGCTTTATTTAGCAATATTTTTCAATATCGAGCAGCATTTTTCTTCTATAGAGTCATCACTAAAATAATACTATCTTGTCATATGTGTCAAGTTTTTCTTGACCAATTGGACAAGAAAATACTATTTTAAATAATAGTATCATAAACAATGAAACCAAAAGTAGGAGTAATCATGTTGCCACGTAAAAAATTAGCTAATGCCATTAGAATATTAACAATGGATGCCATTCAAAAAGCAAAGTCGGGTCACCCAGGTGCACCAATGGGCATGGCTGATATAGGCGAGGTGTTGTGGCGGGACTTTCTTAAGCATGATCCCAATAATCCGCATTGGTGTGACCGTGACCGTTTTGTACTTTCTAATGGTCATGGCTCTATGTTGATTTATTCACTATTACATCTGTCAGGGTACGACTTATCGATAGATGATCTAAAAAACTTCAGACAGTTGCATTCCAAAACTCCGGGTCATCCAGAGTATGGCTACACTCCAGGTGTCGAAACAACAACAGGACCATTAGGTGCGGGCATTTCTAATGCAGTTGGCATGGCAATAGCAGAGAAAACGCTTGCCGGTCAATTTAACCGAAGAGGGCATCAAATTGTTGATCATTTTACTTATTGCTTTTTAGGTGATGGCTGTTTAATGGAAGGAATTTCGCATGAAGTGTGTTCGTTAGCGGGTACCCTTAAATTAGGCAAGTTAATTACCTTTTGGGACGACAACGGTATCTCTATCGATGGCGAAGTTAAAGGATGGTTCACCGACAATACACCTGAGCGTTTTTCTGCTTATGGCTGGCATGTTATTTCTGTTGATGGCCATGATGCAACGGCCATAGCAAGTGCAATTGAGCAAGCAAAAGCAGTCACTGACAGGCCAACCATGATTTGTTGTAAAACCGTTATTGGTTTTGGCTCTCCTAATAAGTCTGGCTCTCACGATTGCCATGGTGCACCTTTAGGAGATGATGAAGTTGCCGCTACTCGTAAATTTTTAAACTGGTCTGATGAAACACCTTTTGCTATCTCTGACGATATTTATGCTGACTGGGATCATAAAATAAAAGGTCAGCACAATAGCGATAATTGGTCAGCAAAATTTACAGTTTACAAAGCAGAACACCCGACACTTGCGAACGAATTTCAACGCCGAGTGATTGATAAAGCCTTGCCGGTAGCATTTGAACAAAAAGCGAATGATTATATTCAGTTATGTCAAAGCAAAGCCGAAAATATTGCAACTCGTAAAGCTTCACAAAATACCATTACGGAGTTTGCGGCCATGTTACCCGAAATATTGGGTGGTTCCGCTGATCTCGCGGGGTCTAATTTAACATTATGGCCAGACGCTAAAGGTATAGAAAGTGATGTCGCAGGTAATTATATTTATTATGGTGTTCGTGAATTTGGTATGAGCGGCATAATGAATGGTCTTTCTTTACATGGCGGGTTTATTAATTACGGTGCTACTTTTATGATGTTTATGGAGTACGCTCGAAATGCAGTTCGTATGTCAGCGCTAATGGGTATTCAAAATATTTTTGTTTACACCCATGATTCCATTGGACAAGGAGAAGATGGCCCAACGCATCAACCGATAGAACAGCTAACCAATTTACGTACCACACCTAACCTAACAACTTGGCGTCCTTGTGATGCCACTGAATCTGCTGTTGCTTGGAAAATGGCGGTTAAAAATCAAAAAGCACCGAGTGCATTAATTTTTTCACGTCAAAATTTATCAGCCATACCTCGCAATGAATCACAGTTAGCAAATATTGAAAAAGGTGCTTACGTACTAGCCACTTGTCAAGGGACACCTGAGGTTATCTTAATTGCGACGGGCTCTGAAGTAGAACTTGCTTTAGATGCTGGCAAAGTACTGACCGCGCAAGGACAAAAAGTACAAGTTGTTTCTATGCCATCAACCACTATATTTGATGCGCAAAGTAGCGATTATAAAGAAGAAGTATTGCCAGCTGCTGTGACTAAGCGTGTTGCTATTGAAGCCGCCCATAGCGATTTTTGGAGAAAGTATGTCGGTTTAAGTGGCGGCGTTGTTGGCCTTAGTTGTTTTGGAGAGTCAGCACCGGGCAAAGTGTTAATGGAGTACTTTAATTTTACTGTTGATGAGGTTGTTAAAACGGTTAAAGCTTTGCAATGATAGTTTAACAGTAATGCCACAGCCGTTAGATAAGAATTTATGCTGTGGTATTAATATACAATCTGCATTATTACTTTTTGTTATTTGTTGACTACTTGGTTAAGATTATTTATCTTGGTGTCGTGTCAAATTTGCACGGCATTTGTGCAAGTTTTATTCGGGTATTATTACGGAGCTGCAAGCATTATGGAAAATATAGGGAGTGTTACCATTATCTAATAAAAACATAAGGTATATAAATGAACTATAAAAATAATATTGCTGCTTTATTACTCTGTGCTACCAGCCATTATGCTGTTGCAGATGTTAATAATGGAAGTTTTGAAACATGGTTAGCAGGCTCCCCCTCGGGTTGGACGACGATTGATTCTGGTATTAGCGTGAATAAAAATACCACTATTTTTCAAGAAGGTTTGAGTTCAGCTGAAATTACCGTTAATACCGGTACGCAAGGTTCTACCGACATTCAACAACTGGTTAGTGTTGTCGCAGGACAAACTTACGAATTTTCTGTTTGGGTTTACCATACAGAAGGAAGTATCAAAGCGCGTTTATATATCGATGGCTATCAGGGCTACTCGAATGAAAGTCTAGTTAATCAATGGCAACAAGTTACCCATAGTTATACCGCCAGCTCAACATCAGATATTGCTGTTGGCTTACGTTTTTACGACATTGCCGGTTTTGATGGTTCTGAAATTGTCTATGTTGACTATTTTCAACCTACTCAAGCATCGGGCGGTGTGACCGGCAGTTGCAGTACCAACAATGTGACTTTTAGTTTAACCACAGATAATTACGGTTACGAAACCAGTTGGACATTAACCAACACGAGTAATCAAGAAGTTGCTAGTGGTAATAATTACGAAAGTTCGACCAGCTATAATGAAAGTTATTGTTTAGCGGATGATGATTATACTTTTACTATTAATGATACTTATGGTGATGGTATTTGCTGTACATACGGCAATGGCTCTTATGAATTTTCTCTTGGTGGAACTGCATTAATTAACGGTGGTGACTTCAACAGCAGTGAAACCAAAACCTTTACTTTAGGTAACACAGGCGGAATTCCAGGTGGAGGAGGCAGTGGCTCAGGCACTTATTCTGGTACCTATTATGACGGCATTAGCTCGACATCAGGTTACCCGTTAAAAACAGAGCTTTATAATTTAATCAAAGATCATGCAAATCAAGGCTATTCAGCACTGTGGACCTTCTATGAAAACCATTCTTTGGATGTTTATTTTGAAAATGATGGCTCTATTTTAGATATCTATTCTGAAAATCCGCTGACGAGTGACAATTATAATTTTATCAAAGTCACCAATCAATGTGGTAATTATAGCGGTGAAGGCGGTTGTTATAATCGAGAACATACTTTCCCAAAAAGCTGGTTTGGCGGCAAAGTAGAGCCAATGAACTCTGATGTTCATCATATCTATGCTACCGACGGTTTTGTTAACTCGAAACGCGGTGGTTTCCCTTACGGTGAAGTTGCCACAGCATCTTTTACTTCAACTAATAACAGTAAATTAGGCTCAGCAACCACGACTTTAGGTTATAGCGGTACTGTGTTTGAACCCATTGATGAATTTAAAGGTGATTTAGCCCGTGCACAATTTTACATGGCCACACGTTATGAAAACTTGATTGGCAGCTGGCAGAATAATTCAGTGTATGGTGATGCTATTTTAGATGGTAGTAGTAATCAAGTTTTTGAATTATGGCAATTAGAAATGTTATTGCGTTGGCATACTAATGACCCGGTCAGTCAAAAAGAAATAGATCGAAATGAAGCGGCACTTGGTCATCAAGGTAATCGTAATCCTTTTGTTGACCATCCTGAATATGTTGACAGTATCTGGGGGAACTAATTAAGGGAAATTCTCTTATTCATTGCTTTTAAAGCATTAGGAAACTTAGTTAACAAAGTAACGTTAAGGCATTTCATTTTCAAAGGTGAAGTGCCTTTTTTATGTTCAGGATGAACGGTATGTCACGGTCACATGGATGTGAAAGAGAAACGATGTTCAGGATGGCCTCTCTCAGACATCCTGTCTTTCAAGGCATTAGTGCATAATATTGCACGTCTAGGTTTATCTTTATCAGTGTAATTTTTTTATTTACTGATACCACAACCTTTAAGAATTATCTGCGTAAGGGTTTTAGCCACTTGTTCAAAGTCTTCATTACTTAACTTACCTTTACCCATGGCTGCGGTAACTTGTGGGGCAAAATCAGCATAATGTTGCGTGGCTCCCCAAATAGTAAAGAGTAAATAAAGTGGGTCAATGGGGTCCATTTTACCTTGCTTAATCCAGCCTTCAATAGTCGCTTTAACCTCATCTATCCAAGTTTTAAAACTGGTTTTTAAGTATTCCTGCAAGCGAGGAGCACCGTGTATAAATTCACCGGCAAATATCCGTGATGCTTCAGGATTAGTCTTTGAATACATCACCTTAGCAAGAATATAATCACCTAAAACTTTAGCAGGTTCTTCAGTCGAGGTAATAATGGATGAATCCCATAAGCTAAGAATTTCTAATAATATATCAGAGTAAATAGCTTCTTTATTTTTATAATAATAATGAACATTTGCCCGTGGGATACCGGCGCGTTCAGCAATGCCTTTTATTGATGCCCCTTTAAAACCATGCTCTAAGAAATCTTGCTCGGCAGCTTTTAAAATGATCAATTGATTCTTTTTTCTGACCCGCCCAGTTGATGACGTGTTTGGTTGTTGATTCTTTATTATTGGCATATTAATCAATCATCTTTACAGGATTTATTAGCAGGGTGGCAAATATAAGCTATTTCAACAATAAAGTTAATAGTCAATTTAGGGTTTAATTTTAGCAGAATTATGATTTTACTTGACACTGGTGTCAGGTTATTTCTATTATGTGATAATAAGTAAGTATAAAATAATTAAAACATCTCTGAACTATTAGGAAAATTTATTATGCCAACACCACATATCTCAGCTAATGTCGGAGATTTTGCCGAAACGGTTATCATGCCGGGTGATCCCTTACGTGCAAAATTCATCGCAGACAACTACCTAACTAATGTTAAACAGGTCACCGAAGTTAGAAATATGTTTGGCTATACGGGTGAATACAAAGGTAAACGTATTTCGTTGATGGGCTCAGGTATGGGGATCCCATCTATGTCTATTTATGCAACTGAGCTTTACCGAGATTATGGCGTCGAAAATATTATTCGTGTTGGTAGCTGTGGTTCAATTCGTGACGATATACAACTAGAAGATATCGTTATAGCTATGGGTGCCAGCACCGACTCTAATGTTAATCGCCAACGATTGAATAATTATGATTTTGCGGCTATAGCTAACTATGAGCTACTAGAAAAAGTGGTTAGCACCGCGAAGCGGTTAGGCAAAACGCCGAAAGTCGGCAATGTTTTTTCAGCTGATTTGTTTTATGTACCAGAATTTGAAGTATTCGCGAAGTTAGAAAAATATGGCATTCTTGCGGTAGAAATGGAAGCGGCTGGTCTTTATGGCGTTGCTGCTGAATTAGGTAAAAAAGCGCTATGCCTGCTAACAGTAAGTGATCATATTAAAACAGGCGAAAAAATGTCAGCAGAAGATCGTCAGTTAAAATTTGGCGAAATGATTGAAGTTACTCTAGAAAGTATTCTTTAGTTTTAGCACGCATATTTGTATAGGTAATTAACCATATGTCAGACAATAAAATTCAATTTTTGTTAAATAACGAACGTAAAGTTATCGAAAATTGTGATCCTAATATGACGGTACTCAACTATTTAAGAGAAGAGTTGAGTCGAAAAGGGACGAAAGAAGGTTGTGCTTCAGGAGACTGTGGTGCCTGTACAGCAGTGCTTGCTGAAGTGGTTCAATCAGCAAAAAGTCAAACAACAACAGAACATCTTAGCTATCAATCGATTAATACCTGTATTACATTTTTATCAGCACTTCATGGCAAACAGCTTGTGACAGTAGAAGATTTACAGCAAGGAAATAAATTACATAGTGTTCAACAAGCTATGGTCGATTGCCATGGCTCACAATGTGGCTTTTGTACTCCTGGTTTTGTTATGTCACTTTTTTCATTAAAGAAAAATTTAGCGCAAGCCAAGTTCACTGATGCGACAGATAATTCTCCTGCTATTGATTTAGACAAAGACATCGAGCATGGCTTAGCGGGTAACTTGTGCCGCTGTACTGGCTATCGCTCTATCACTGAAGCGGCAAAACAAGCTTGTGATAACAATGACGTTGATCAGTTTGAGCACGAGCAAGCGGCGACTATTAAGCAATTAAAACTCATAGTTCAGCAAGAAGAAACTGTTGAATTGCACAATAATGGCAAGAGCCTTTATCTTCCTAATACCTTAGATAAATTAGCACAATTGGTTGAACAATACCCGAAAGCTAAATTGTTAGCCGGTGGTACCGATTTAGCGTTAAGCGTTACCCAAGGTATGGCGCAAATACAAACCATGATTTCGATGAGTAATGTGCGCGAGCTTGCACAAATTAATGAATCAGCAGAAACTTTGTCTATTGGCGCTATGGTGAGCTATGAGCAAAGCCATCAGTTATTAAGCCAGCATTATCCAGAATTTGGTCAAATGCTTTATCGCCTTGGTTCAACTCAGGTGAGAAATTCGGGCACGTTAGGGGGAAATGTCGGTAATGCTTCTCCGATTGGAGACACGCCGCCCGTGTTAATCGCCTTAGGTGCTAAGCTAGTACTTCGCAAAGGCGAGCGTACTCGTCAAATATCTGTTGAAGATTATTTTGTTGATTACAAAGTGACACAACTCGAAAGTGGTGAGTTCATCGAACGTATTGAAATTCCAAAAGCTAACAGTAATAAACATCTCAAAGTCTTTAAAATATCAAAACGATTAGATGATGACATATCGACGGTGCTTGCCTGTTTCTATATTAAATTTGCCAATAAAAAAGTGGCTAACATTACCATTGCTTTCGGCGGTATGGCAGGCATACCAAAACGCGCTTTTTCCTGTGAACAAGCTTTAATGGGCAAAGAGCCTAGCGAACAAAATATTGCTTTAGCGATGACAGCATTAGCAAAAGACTTCTCTCCGATGTCAGATGTGCGCGCGAGCAGTGAATATCGCTTACAAGTGGCCAAAAATTTAGTGAAAAAATGTTTTTATGAAATAGAGCAAACGCATGCAGCAACCCGAATCGAAACCTTTGAAGTCGATACCTTCGAAGTGAAAGGAGTGACTCATGCGTAAATTAAGTGAAATTGAAAAAAGTCTCGAAGGTAAAAAAAGTTCTGGTGCGGTTGGGCAATCGACCAAGCATGAAAGTGCTGAAATGCATGTTACCGGCAAAGCCGTTTATACCGATGACAAATTAGAGTCGTTAGGGCAATTGCATGCTGCTGTGGGTATGGCAACGATTGCCAGTGGTAATATTACCGCGATAGACTTATCGGCAGTACGCGCCGCCAAGGGTGTGGTTGCTGTTATTACCTTAGATGATATTGTTGGCCATACTGATATTGGTCCTGTTTTTCCGGGCGATCCAATACTCACCAAAGATATCGTTGAATTTTATGGTCAAGCTATCTTTGCGGTCGCTGCGACGAGCCATGAGTTAGCAAAACAAGCGGTAGCGTTGGCAAAAGTTGACTATAAAGAAAAAACGCCAGTACTGACTATTAAGCAAGCGTTAGAAGCTAAGAGCTTTGTTCGTCCACCGCACAGTATGAAACGGGGTGATAGTGCCACTGCTATTGAGCAAGCTAAGCATCAGCTGAGCGGTGAAATTGCTATTGGTGGCCAAGAACATTTTTATTTGGAAGGTCAAATAGCCAGTGTTATTCCCACCGAAGATGGCGGAATGACCGTTTATTCATCTAGCCAACATCCTGCTGAAGTTCAAAAACTTGTGGCAGAAGTGTTAGGTATTCCTTTTAACCGCGTCGTTGTCGATATGAAACGTATGGGTGGTGGTTTTGGCGGCAAAGAAACACAAGCGGCTGGTTGGTCTTGTTTAGCGGCGGTACTTGCCGATAAAACCCAAAAAGCGGTAAAACTGCGTTTAAATCGTAGCGACGATATGATGATGACTGGTAAACGTCATCCTTTTGAAAATCATTATCAAGTGGGGTTTAATGATCAAGGTGTTATTGAAGGCATAGATATAACGGTCAATGGTAATTGTGGTTACTCACCTGATTTATCAGATGCCATCGTCGACAGAGCCATGTTTCATGCTGATAATGGTTATTACTTGGACCATGTCAGTATTATCGGTAATCGTTGTAAGACGAATATCGCCTCCAATACCGCTTTTCGAGGTTTTGGTGGTCCGCAAGGTATGATGATTATTGAGTGTGTCATGGATGATATTGCTTACTCTCTAGGATTAGACCCACTTGCTGTGCGAAAAGCTAACCTTTACGGTACAGATACGCGCAATATTACCCCGTACCATCAGCAAGTAGAGCACAATAATTTAGCCGAGATGATAACCAAACTTGAGCATAGTTCTCGTTATGCCGAACGTTGCCAAGAAATTGATGAATTTAATGCTGGCAGTAAATTTCTTAAAAAAGGTATTTCACTAACACCGGTTAAATTTGGTATTTCGTTTACCGCACAGCATCTTAATCAAGCGGGGGCGCTGATTAACATTTATACCGACGGTAGTGTTGATGTTACACATGGCGGCACTGAAATGGGCCAAGGCTTGCATACTAAAATTGCCCAAATCGTTGCACAAGTTTTTGGTATCACCGTTGATAAGGTAAAAGTATCAGCAACGCGGACCGACAAAGTCCCTAATGCTTCACCAACAGCGGCTTCTTCAGGTACCGATCTCAATGGTAAAGCCGCTCAAAACGCTGCACAAACAATTAAACAAAGGTTAATTGATTTTGCTGTCGAGCACTTTGCTGTTGAGAGTGACAAGATAACTTTTAGTGACGATTTAATCGATGCTGGTGAACATAAACTCAGTTTTGTCGAGTTAGTCCAAAAAGCGTATTTTGCTCGGGTATCTTTATCGTCGACCGGCTTTTATCGAACGCCAAAAATTTATTACGATAGAGAAAATGCCCAAGGTCGACCGTTTTTCTATTTTGCAATGGGTGCTTCAGTATCTGAAGTATTAATCGATACGCTGACCGGTGAATACAAGTTATTACAAACCGATATCCTTCATGATGTTGGTGACTCTTTAAACCCTGCGATAGATATAGGCCAAATTGAAGGTGGCTATATTCAAGGCGTCGGTTGGTTAACCACTGAAGAATTACATTGGAATGATAAGGGACGTTTGTTAACGACTGGGCCAGCCACCTATAAAATTCCTGCTATTAGCGATGCACCAAAAGTCTTTAACGTTGAGTTGTTAAAAGATTCACCTAATCGTGAAGCGACCATTTACCATTCTAAAGCGGTAGGCGAACCACCGTTTATGTTGGCTATTTCTGTCTGGTCAGCGCTGCGCGCCGCTATTGCTAACTCTGTTGCTGCAAAAAATAGAGCCAAAGGTGTTATTCCGTCGCTTGATACTCCTGCTACACCAGAGCGAGTTTTAAAGGCTGTACAATTAATAACCGCCCAGCAAGGGATAGCAGCCGATGAATAACCGACAAAGTTGGTCTGAAGCGGTTAGTTCATTAAAGTTCAAAGGAGAGGCCTTTGTCTTGCTAACAATTATTGGTGTGTATGGCTCAGCGCCTAGAAATTCTGGTACTAAGATGGTGGTGAGTACCAATAGCACTTATGACACTATTGGTGGTGGTCACTTAGAGTTTAAGTCTATCGCGATAGCGCAACAATTATTAGCAGACGAAGATAAAAATCAACATATCGAGCACTTTTCTTTAGGTGCTTCCTTAGGGCAATGTTGCGGCGGAGATTGTAGCGTATTATTTGAAAGCTTTGCAGCTTGTAAAACTCAAATAATGCTTTTTGGCGCCGGCCATGTTGGTAAAGCGTTAACGACCATCCTTGCTGAATTACCTTGCCAGCTAAAATGGGTTGATAATCGCCGAGAACAGTTTCCTGTTGAGATGTTGGCAAATGCGCCAGCTAATATTGAGTGTATTGTCAGTGACAACCCGGTAGATGAAATAGCTAGCATGCCTGTAGGCAGTTTTTTTATCATTATGACCCATAATCATCAATTAGATTTTGAATTATGCCAGGCGCTGTTAAAGCGTGGTGATTTTGCGTATGCCGGTTTAATTGGTTCTGAGACAAAATGGAAACGCTTTCAGCATCGCTTAAAACATCGAGAATTTAGTAAGCAAGCCATTGAACAGCTCACTTGTCCTATTGGTTTAAGCGCCGTGCCGGGTAAACGTCCTATGGAAGTTGCGGTATCAATTGCGGCTGAAATTATTGGTTTATATCAAAAAGACGACAATGCGGGTCATCAGTCAACTACCGCGCAAGGTATTAGTTTTAAAGCGTTAACGCCGTTACTTAATAGCGCGACTAATCTCCATATTACCGGTCGAAGCAAAAATAAAGTAACTGATAGCAAACCGATTACAGATAAGATTAATGAATAACTTTACCTTAGGTTCAACAGGCGTTATTAGCGCCGAAGGTAGGAAAGCTGCAACACTTATTATTAACAGCGACAGGTTAAAAACCGCATAATAATGAGATCAAATTATATATTTACCCTAATAATGTCCTTAAGACAAGGTGCATTATTGGTTACCTTGAATAAGGAAAAGTTATGTCGATTATCGTGTTAAATGCTTTGCAACCTCAGACGGCCCACTTGGCCTTTATGCAGTGCTGTACAGCCAATACTTGGGTGAGCCGCATGGTGGCTGCTATGCCATATAACAATTTAGCGGCGTTATCTGCCCATGCTGATATCAGCTGGAAAAACCTAACAGAAGCCGATTATTTGCAGGCTTTTGAAGGGCATCCTAAAATTGGCGATGTGTCTAGCCTAAGAGAAAAATACCGCTCGACAGAGAAAATTGCCGCCGGAGAACAATCGGGTGTTAATACAGCGACAGAACAAGCATTAAGTGAGTTAAAGCAATTAAATGATGACTATCAAGAAAAATTTGGTTTCATTTTTATTGTTTGTGCCACAGGTAAAACAGCCACGCAGATGTTAGATATATTGGTAAAACGTTACGCGAATAATCGCGCGGAAGAAATCATTAATGCAGCAGAAGAGCAACGAAAAATATTACAGTTACGAATCGTAAAAATGATTGCCACTGCTGCTTCAAACGTAAAAGAGACCTAAGTTTATGAGTCAAATAACTTCACATATATTAGACACCAGTCGCGGTAAACCTGCCGCTGGTATCACTATTTCCCTCTTTGAACTTAAGGGTTCAAATGATGGTGACAGTAATATCCAAGCACAGTGGTCACTTTTGGCACAAGGCCAAACAAACAGTGATGGGCGAGTACCGGCCTTACTTGAGAAAGAGCGAATATTACCTGCGGGGAGTTATCGCGTTCATTTTGCGGTCAGTGATTATTTTAACGCGCTGAATGAGCAAGCATTTTATCCTTATGTTGATATTGTGTTTGATATCAGTGGAGATGGTGAACACTACCATATTCCATTATTACTGACCGCTTTTGGTTA
The DNA here is from genome assembly GCF_014077465.1 of Colwellia sp. BRX10-4. NCBI lineage: Bacteria > Pseudomonadati > Pseudomonadota > Gammaproteobacteria > Alteromonadales > Colwelliaceae > Colwellia > Colwellia sp. BRX10-4. The sequence continues at coordinate 52,929 of NZ_JACGVZ010000013.1, read as the reverse complement.
CTCAACTTATCGTGGCAGCTAAGATGATTTTACATGCTAAACCACTAAGCCAAAAAGCCTTTCAAGCTTTTGGTGATGTGATTGAAGTCAATGAACAAGTAGAAAAAATAACAATAAATTATGGGCTTACACAAAGATATCATGCATTAGCGACGCTAGATGTTAGTGAGGAAGCAGGGCAAGGTATTATCAGTGTTTTTCGCTCGTCGCCTAAAGAATGCTGTCAGATCAACGCCGGTATGGGTCAAATAACCATTGACTGTATGGAACGTCATCCTTTATCAAGCCAGGCTTTTTATCCTTTGTCTGCTAACGCTTATTTGGTAGTTGTTGGACCTGCGGGCGAATTTGATGTGACTAAATTAGCCGTATTTCTTGCTACAGGCAACCAAGGTGTTAATTACCACAAAGGTACTTGGCATCATTATAGTTTAGCTTTAAGTGAAACCGCTGATTTCTTAGTTGTTGACCGAAAAGGTGTCGGCAAAAACTGCGATGAAATCGCTTTAGAAAATAAAATTACCATACATTTTAATTTAGATAACCGGAGCGATTAAGTCGATGTCAGTAAAAGCATTTCGCGGTGAGATTTTACATTTTGTCGAAGACCCAGCTTCGACGCCTTGCCAAGATAAAGAGCAAGCAGAGCAAAGCAGCTACCAGTATTTTGAAGATGGTATTTTGCTGATAGAAAATGGCAAGATTAAACAGTTGGGTACAGCTAAAGCTATGTTGGCTGATTTAGAACATTCCCTAGAGATCCAACATATTGAAAATGGCCTGATTGTCCCTGGCTTTATTGATACTCATATCCATTATCCTCAAACTGAGATGATAGGGAGTTATGGTGAACAATTATTACAATGGTTAGAAGATTATACTTTTCCGACCGAAAAAAAGTTTGCTGATAAAGCCTACGCCACTAAAATCAGTGAGTTTTTCCTCAATCAATTGCTTGCTAACGGCACAACAACCGCATTAGTTTTTGGCACTGTCCATGCTGAGTCGGTTAATGCCTTTTTTGAAGTGGCTTTAGCTAAAAATCTCCGCATGATTGCTGGCAAAGTGATGATGGATAGGAATGCTCCTGACTATTTACTCGATACCGCGCAAAGTAGTTATCAGCAGTCTAAGCAACTTATCAAGGATTGGCATGGCAAAGGGCGTTTGCAATATGCTATTACCCCAAGGTTTGCGCCGACCAGTAGTGATGAGCAGTTAAGCTTGGCGGGGAAACTATTAAAAGAGCACCCAGGTGTTTATATGCAAACCCATTTGTCTGAAAATTTAAAGGAAATTGAATGGGTTAAATCGCTTAATCCTGATTGCGAAAACTATTTAGATGTTTATAAAAAGCATCAATTACTTGGGAGTCGTAGTGTTTTTGCTCATGGCATACATTTATGTGATGCTGAATATAGTGACTTATCTCAATCTAATTCAGCCTTGTCATTTTGTCCAAGTTCAAATCTATTTTTAGGGAGTGGTCTGTTTAAACTTGATGTTGCCCAGCAACACAATATTAAAGTCGGTCTAGGTACAGATATAGGCGCAGGAACCAGTTTCTCACTATTAGAAACCTTAAAAGATGCCTACAAAACGCAGCAGTTAAGAGGCAAAAAATTAGATTCATTACAATCTTTCTATTTGGCAACTTTAGGTGGCGCAAGGGCGCTAGACTTAGAAGGTACAGTAGGTAATTTTCAAGTGGGTTGTGAGGCTGACTTTATAGTCTTAGATTATCATGCAACACCATTAATGAAATTACGGCTAGAGCAGTGTCAATCATTGGCAGAGAAACTTTTTTCTTTCACTATATTAGGGGATGACCGTGCGGTTAAAGCCACTTATATACAAGGTGAATTAGCTGAGGTTAATTGCGATTAGTGCTTTTAATAAGATAAGTAATAGCTAGAAAAAATATAGAATCTTATATTACCAAATAGCTAAAGTTAATTTTACGGTTTTTACTTTTAGTGATTGGTGTTACTGAGGTTGGCGCGTTATTGGTGTCAACCATACTAATTACCGGTACGACAAAACAATATTTCATTCTTCATTAAACAATATCTAAATAGAGAATCAATATCATTACTCAACAAACAGCCTATCTGTTGTTCAGGTGATCATATTTAAGGTCATTAATATAAATAATAGAGTGTTAATTACTGATATACAGCTACAATATCGGATGAAAGTTGATTTTTTTACATATAATTATAAATTATTAGCTAGAAATTAGGTGTTATCTAATGAGAGTAATAAAATGAAAGAACAACCTATAATCTATGACAGATTTTCATGTGCTAATTGCGCAGATAAAGGTAGCCTTGATTTTGATTTTACCATGGCTTTTCAGCCAATCATTAACTGTACTAGCCAGAAAATTTATGGCTATGAGGCATTAGTACGTGGATTAAATAACGAATCCGCTTATTCAATAATATCGCAGGTAAACGACGATAACCGTTATTTATTTGATCAGCTTTGCCGAGTTAAAGCGATAGCTCTTGCCTCTAAGTTAAAACTTCAATCTATGCTCAGTATTAATTTCCTCCCCAACGCTATATAAACCTGAGCGTTGCATTCGCACAACATTAGAGGCAGCCAAAAAGTATGGCTTTCCGACTGAAAAAATAATGTTTGAATTTACCGAAGTTGAACAAATTGATGACACCGCTTTTATTAAGAATATTGTTGAGTCTTATAAGAAAATAGGCTTTAAAACTGCAATAGATGACTTTGGCGCAGGGTATGCTGGTTTGGGTTTATTAGCTGATTTTCAAACTAACATCGTAAAAATTGATATGGGATTAATCCGTAACATTAATGAAGATAAGGTGCGTCAGTCAATAGTAAAAAATTGTTTAAATATTTTTAATGACCTAAACATTACTCAGCTCGCTGAGGGAATAGAGACTAAAGAAGAATACCGCTGTTTACGTGATTTTGGTATTGAATTAATGCAAGGTTACCTTGTTGCCAGCTCTCTTGTAAGCGTTGTTTAAATAATACTATTTCGTCTCGTTGTGCTAATAATTTCTTAATTAAACTCTCTGCCTCAAGCAAGCGTATATCAAGTTGCTCGACTATTTTGTTGTGATCAAGTCCTTCGGTTACGCCACTATCTGCTAAAACATTTAAGATATCTGCCAATCTGAAACCTAGCCGCTTTGCACATTCAATCGTTGCTAAACGCTGCACACTATCTTGCGAATAATGTCGATACCCTTTATATTTCTTTGTATTTTAGGGAGTAATCCTTCGGCTTCATAAAACCGTATAGTAGAGGCTGGTACACCACTTATTTTTGCTAACAAACTAATTTTCATCGGGTAGTCACTTTATATGTATGTAAACTGTTGACATTAAAGTCAACTTTAAGCTTATACTTGTCCAAAATCCAGCTCGTTAAACTTATTAACAGGAGTTCTACTTGAGTCACTCTGTATTTACACCGATAACTCTTCCTAATGGCGCAATTCTGCCAAATCGTTTAGCAAAAGCCGCCATGGAAGAAAATATGGCTGTCACGGGCCATTTACCTGGCGATGACATTTTTCAACTATATAAAACATGGGCATCGGGAGGCACGGGTCTGCTTATTACGGGTAATGTCATGGTAGATCACCGTGCAATGACCGGCCCAGGAGGTATTGCTTTAGAGGAAGATACCCCCTTAGAGCCCTTTGAAAAGTGGGCTGAAATAGCAAGTAAAAATGGCACGAAAATATGGATGCAAATAAACCATCCTGGCCGACAAGTCTATGCTGCTATGGGAGGGCAGGTGTTTTCTCCCTCAGATATTGCATTGGATATGGGGAAGCATAGTCAGTTATTTAGTAAACCAAGTCCGATGACCGAGCTTGAAATTCAAGCATTAATTCAGCGATTTGTTGTCACAGCATTACGTGCTGTTGAAGCTGGGTTTCATGGTATTGAGATCCACGCAGCTCATGGCTACCTGTTATCACAATTTTTGTCGCCGCTGACCAATAAGAGAAATGATAATTGGGGTGGCAGCCTTGAAAACCGTGCTCGCCTCCTTTATGAAATTGTTAAGGCGGTCAAGCAAGTTATACCTGAAAATATAGCGGTAGCAGTTAAGTTAAACTCCGCAGATTTCCAACGTGGAGGTTTTGATGCACAAGATGCCTTAGTCGTGGTAAGAGAACTTGGCCATTTAAAAGTAGATTTAGTTGAATTGTCAGGTGGTAGCTATGAAAGTCCAGCAATGCAAGGTAATACAGCTGATGGACAGCCCCTAAATAGAGAAGCTTATTTTCTTGAGTTTGCGAAAGAAATTGCCAAACACGCTCCTATGCCAATTATGACAACAGGAGGGATTGTCCGTTTAGCGACTGCACAAAAAGTAGTAAATGAAGGCGTAGATATGGTCGGCATTGGCAGAGCGCTGGCCTTTAGTCCAAATCTTCCTCAACGCTGGAAAACATCACCAGACGCAGTAGCCATTCTACCTCAAGTGAAATGGCAAGATAAAACTTTAGCCGCACTTGCAACGATGGCTATTACCAAACGTCAGTTACAACGTATTGGCAAAGGTAAAGCCCCAAAATTAAACTCATCACCATTATTTTCACTGATTTTTGACCAACTACGACTTAAAAAACTGACTAAAATCTATCGAAAAACTTATGAAAATGAATAGGGCATATTGATATTATTTCAATCTTATATAAGGCATTGTCAACAGATAGTGTCGAGTAAGCCCGTTGATTAGCGGCTGACTAGGACCTAAAGACGTTGACAATAAAGCATAGTTTGACGGTTAATGGCGGTATATTCATCACCTTGCTTATACAAAGTGACGAAAATTACTCTTGTTAACGATAATACGTTATGTGTTGACAATCGTTCTAAACGTAAGGTTAATCCTTGCGTCTTTAATGAGTTTAGTTGGCGGTAAACGATGGAGCCAATGCTGTTGTGTTGGTCCTTTCATGACTAACAAACTGCCTGCTTTAAGGGGTAAGGTAATGACTTCTTTTGATATCTTGTGCTTAAAAGCAAATTTTCTTTCAGCACCAAAACTTAACGATGCAATCGCACCTTGGTCCTTTAAATCTTTTTCACCGTCGCTGTGCCAAGCCATGCCTTCTTCTCCACTGTGATAAAGGTTAAGTAAGCATGAATTATAAGTTTCACCACTATGGCGCTCGACAAGTGCTTTTAATGAAAGCAAATCATCGGTAAAAGGCAACGCTGTTTTAGTAATATTTGAGTAGGTATAGCTAAAACATTCAGTAGCATGCCAAGCCACTTTTCTTTTTGTTTCAATAGTTTTACCAAAAATAACCGCTTGGTCACAACGCCAATCAATACCGTTAAGTAAGCGATTAAAGTAATAGTCGCTATCGTCTAAAGAGATAATCTCACCAAAATAATCGACATCACCATCATATGGTAAAAGATTAATCGGCTGTTCAAATAAAGATGAAAATAGATCCATGTCGATAACACTTAAATGAGAAGATGAAGTAGCTATAGTACAACAGTAGTTAATGAAAATGGGCTAAACGTGTTTAAGTTAACACCCCCAAGAAATTGTCTGAACTTTCTTAAAATAATAACACAATAGATAATAAAACTCATCGATACTTAAGTCGTCACTTTAAAATCCAGCAATATTTACCACAATAATATAACATTTTGTCGAGGGTCTCTAATTGAAGATGACATTGGATTTAGATATTGTCTGAGCGGTCATATAAAAATGCATGGCCAGTTGAGGAGGCTATTGCTCATATGAATTAAGTTTCGGGGGGAGTCGTTTATCATTGTCTTGACTAATATATTTTCTGAAAATCATGTGACTAAACTTCCAGAACGATTAGCTAAAGGGGTTGATGAGTATAGTCTGGCGAAAAACACACCTGCTTCAATTTCTTATGATCTCGCTGTATGGAAAATATATGGCGAATCACTAAAAGACTTAATTGATCACGCTGACCGCATGATGTATCGGCAAAAACAGTTAAAATAAAGAGGAAAGATTATTGTTGTTATGAACGCTTTAAACGGTACTCTATATTTTTACTATTATTATGCTGGTTTATAGGCAAGGGTGATTTGTGTTATGATACGAATTGCTTTAGAAATCAAAGTAGAGTAAGAATCTAAATTGCTCAAAAGAACGTAAGCAGTTGACTGGCGTTTGAAGTTTTCAATTTTAGTCAACAATTTATCGCTCGTTCGATAAGGCGTTATACATTTATCAAATTCTAAAAATTAGGAAATTACATGACTGATATAGATATTGGCATAAATAAAGAAAATAGAACGGAAATATCAGACGGTTTAAAACGACTTTTAGCCGACTCTTATACGCTATATTTGCAAACACATAACTTTCATTGGAATGTAACTGGTTTACAATTTCGTGAATTACACTTGATGTTTGAAGAGCATTATACCGAATTAGCAATTGCTGTTGATGACATCGCTGAACGCATTAGAACCCTAGATGTACCTGCACCAGGAACCTATAAAGAGTTTTCAAAATTAAGCTCTATTAAAGAGATTGACGGTGTACCAAGTTCTGCGCAGATGGTTGAGTTACTTACCAAAGGGCACGAACAAGTTATTAAAACATCGCGTGAAGTTTTAAAAATTGCACAAGCTGCTGATGATGAGTCAACCGCTTCGTTAGTGTCTGATCGTATGCGTATACACGAGAAAACAGCGTGGATGTTAAGAGCGACTAAAGAATCATAATAAGTTAATTAAACGGAAAATAACGGGTGGTTGCCGCAACCCCCTTATTTTCCATTTTTAGCGCCTACCTTACAAAATACTCTGGCTAGCCCTTAAAAATACTCTATAGATAACACTTCTAATTGGCCCAGTAGCTTATTTGATGGTTTGCACTTATAAGCTTTTCAAATTAATCTATTACCCTAACTTATATTATTAGAGAGATTTGTTATTAGTGAACTCAGCTCCTTAGACTTGATACAGTCTAAACAATGGTTGTCAGCTTGGCAAAGAAACGCACTTAGCGATATTATCAAGGTTAGTTTTGCTGATATAGATGCAGAAGATTATCTACTAAAATATTTTGATAGCCCTGAGCCCAATCAGAGGAAGTTGAGACTTTACGTCAATAATGAGCAAATCATAGGCTACTGCTTACTCACCTTCACAGACAGTGCAAATTATACGGTAATTAAGGCTTCTGCTGCATTTCTTCCACAATATCGAAAGGGGAGTAATACTTTTTTATTTTCAATTAAAGAGAGCTTTAAAAGCTGGTTACAAAGACCCTGGCGCAAACACTATTATGCCGATACTATGCTCAGCCCTGCTATGTATCGAGCAATTGCCAAGAATACCGCCATTGTTTGGCCACATTTTGGGCAATCTGCACCCAAGGAATTGTTTACGCGTTTTAATCCAAACGGAAAAAACAGTAATGAAAATCAGTTGCGTTGTTTAGTTTCAGTCAATCGAAGCAGTAATTATAGCCAGCATGAATTGGAAATGTTGCGCTGTAGCGACAAAGCAGAAATTCAATATTATTGTCAGCTCAACCCTGACTTTGATCAAGGGATAGCGCTCTTTGTTATTATTCCAATAAATTTACAGCAGTTTGCGCAGACGGCAATGAAATATCTAATAAAGTAAAGTTGTTTGCGTTAGCAAAATAGTAGCGATTGAATCCATTAGAAATTTTGAGGTAAAACCATTAATAAATAATGGCTTAATTAGCCTAGGTAATGATTTTACTTGTTTAGTTGCGGCGTTTTACTAAACTGAAAGAGCCCAGATATTTACTAGGCTCTTATGTGAATAACGATTATTTATTCTTTAAAAATATCGTTTAGCATTCCAGCAAGACGGAAGCCTGCTTTGGCTATTTGTTCATTTAATATCGGGGTGTTTTTATACGCATACTGGTAACTTAATTCTTTATCTTCAGGGAAGTCATAGACTGTTTCTCTGTTAGATTTAGATTCTTTCGCCCAATCAAGATAAACGGTATCTTGCCATAAGTTAATGGTGTCTGGCGTTTGATTATTTAAAAAGTTAGCATATTCGGTATAAGAAAGCTTTTGATGCTCAATAATTGACGAATCCCACACAGCATGAAGTTTTGTTGGTTTTCCAAACCATTTAACGGTTATTTTATTACCGCCAAGGTCATCTCTGCGTCCAACATGAAGCGGTTGGTGAATATCGCCAACAAAGTGAATATAGAAAGCTAGTGCTTGCCATTTCTCTTCTTTGGTGATTTTTTTATCGCGAAGTTTTTTTTCAAAATCAGCTAAAGCTTTTAATATGTCGCCATCTTCATTTCTTTTTAGCCCATCAAATACTTCGTCATCATCAATAGAAATATAGTGCCAAGGCTTAGCATAATCCCATTTTTTATCTGAACGTATGTTATCAGACCAATTAGCCATTTGAGCTAATGGTGCGCCATCGGTTAGCTGCATTAGCGCCTTTTTGGCCGAAGGCTCTAAGTTATCCTCGGCTATTTTGGCAACCATACGATGCCCATTAGGGCCAAGTGCGAATGCTGATTTAATCGGCAGGTGTGCGAGTGTAATGACCATAACAGCCATCAAACTTTTATTTATCATCTACATAATCCTTGTTTTAGTGTTTTCTTATCTGCAGTAAACTATTTTATATCTAAGTATGATTAAGCTTGATAGAGCAGTAAAGAACTTTATTACTTGGGGAGGTTTTGCTGGTAGTTGCAGAGATGCGAGTTGCATTAATTTATCATTAATGCAACTCGTTCTGCTAACAAGAAGCTGAGTTGTAACCTACTTATTAAATCTTCTTAACGATAGTAGGGCAAGTCCTGCAAGTAAAAAGTAAACAGTACCACCACTGGTGTCTTCCTTTGCTATTACTTCAGCGGCAACATTAATAGTAACAGTGGCTGAGCTTGTTTTACCTTGATCATCCATAACAGTCACGTTAAATATGAGGCTTTCATCTTTACCAACTTTTGGTGCAACAAAAGTAATGGTAGCTGTGTCATAAACAGTAAGGTCAGCAACTTTACCGCTAGTTTGTGTCCAAACATAGCTAGCAATACTGCCATCACTATCTGCAGCTGTTGCCGTTAGTGTTACGTTAGCAGCAGAAGCAACTGATTGTTCGTCACCTGCTGAAACGGTTGGTGCTGCATTAGCATCACCACCATCACTAGCAGCACCACAAGCTGAAGCATAAAGACCATCAACCCACTCTGGGTGATCGATAAAAGGATTACGGTTGCCTTGAAACTCATAAATAGTGTGGTTACGGTTTATTTCAAAGGTATCTATGGGGTCTTGTGAATGCCAGTCAAACAAGGTACACAATTTACCTAGTTTGCCAGTACCATCACTCAATTTGCTCGTTGCTGTTCCAACAGTATCAACTAAGATTAAATCAGGCATAGTACTTTCTGTACCTGCATCGTAACGTACATCCATATAAAACATCATACGGGCAACATCACCTTTAACGTCATCTCTTGGTTCCCAAGTATCTGCTGTGCTTCTGTTTTCAGGCGCTTCAGTATTAGCGGTACCACCAATATCAAAATCACGATTACCACGGTCACTATTCATCGATATATCAGTAGGGCGCAAATGATGAATATCGGTATAACCTAATTGGTTAGTCTCTGGAAAACCATGTGATTTAGCCCATGTATGCTCTCGATTCCAAAAATTTTGATTACTTGAAGCAGAACCACTACCGTTATCTGCTTTGGCAATTGAACGTCCTGAATAGAGTAAAATTATGTTGTCAGCATTTGTAGCATCTTCATCGGTACTGGTTAGCGCGGTCCATACTTCAGAGTAGGTTAGTTGTTTATGATTAACACTGATGTCCGCTGTAATTGCTGCACGTAAACCGGCGGCTTCTGCAGCGTTTGCTTGGCTATAATAAGTGGCTTCGACATAAGTCGTTCGGTCAGCTATTTTTGCTAAGTCAGGGCAGTTTGTACAAATTCCTGTAGCCGGTGTTGATCCATCACCAGTAGGCGTACCAGCAGTAGGTAAAGCTTGTGAACCATCACAAGTTACTTCGCCACTACAGCCTAAACCATCAGCAGTATCTTTAGCAAAAGTAGCCCATTGTGTTGCTGGGTCAAAAGCATCATCAGCTGTGGTATCACCTTCGGTAACCGAGTTTAGGCGACGTAAGGTATGATCTTTTGTTGAAAAATCACCCGTACCCCAATTGCTACCTGGGTCAACACCAAATTGGCCAAAGCTATCAACAATACCGGCATTGTTAATAAGTAAAATAGCATCATCACCATTAAAGTAAGTTACGCTTGTGTCTTCAATACCTTGAGGAGCATCAAATGTAAATAGTTCAGTTGCCCCCTGATTATAAACAACAATACTAGAGCCAGGTACAAGTAAACCTTGCAATAATAGCTCATTTGGTGAATCTGTCTTGCCATTTGCATAAAGCTCTAGTTTATAACCATCTACCGCTAGATCTACATCTGCAGTACCTAAGTTAGATATTTCAATGGCTTTATTACTGCCACCGCCTTCAACATACTCAGTGATAAGAACAATGCCTTGGCCAGTTGATGCCCCGCCTTCAGTCGGTAAGGGTTGATTGCCATCACAGGCCGCTATACCAGTACATCCTAAACCGTCAGAGGTGTCTTTTGGAAAGGTCGCCCATTGGGTCGCGGGGTCAAAAGCATCGTCAGAAGTGGTATCACCTTCAGTGACTGATGTTAAGCGGCGTAAAGTATGATCTTTAGTAGAAAAATCACCTTCACCCCAGTTGCTGCCTGGGTCTGTTCCTAATTGTCCAAAACTGTCAACAACGCCATTAGCGTTTGAAAGTAATAGGGCATCATCACCATTAAAGTAAGTGGCACTTGAATCTTCAAGGCCTTGAGGAGCATCAAATTTAAATTCGGCAGTGGCATCCTTGTTATAAACAACAATGCTCGAGCCTGGCACTAATAAGCCTTGCAATGATATACCGTTAGTTGTTTCTGTTTTACCATTAGAATAAAGGTCGAGTTTATAACCTTCCGCGGCTAAGTCGACATTTACGCTGCCAAGATTAGAAATTTCAATAGCTTTATTACTACCTCCACCTTCAACATATTCAGTGATCACAACATTAGCATGACTAGAAAGCACGCTAAGGCCGAGTACCGCTGTTAACATTTGTATTTTCATAATTTTCCTTTAGGTTGTTTGCTCAATGGTATTGAGTCTCTTCGTTAGTATTATTCAGTCATTAATGACCATTAGTGAATCTTAGTTAATTGCCTTCAAGCACCAAAAATAGCTGCTTAGCTATGTCGGTATTCGTTTGATGACGGTTAAAGGCTTTAGCGCCATTACCAGTGGCAAAAACTTGTACGTCAATACCGGTATGGCCACCAGAAGTCCAACCGGTATTAGTTCTTGAATCAATTAATAATTTAATTTGCTCATAGATAGATTTTTCATCGCTGCGCCCAATAAACAAATTAGCTTCTTGGTCGGTAATAATAAAGCCGAGAGCGTCTGTTAATTGCTGGGCAGAAATAGCTGTGTTTTGATGCGCTAATTTTGTTGCAATACTTTTAGGTGATGCGGTTAAGTTTTTCAAAAATTCAGGTTGCCAGCGATAATCGCCGTTAGCACCCAGGGTTAAGCCACCTGTACTATGATCTGCCGTGGCAACTAATAAGGTGTCATCACGATTTTCCACATAGTTCTTCAACCAAGTAAGTGTTTCGGCTAAATCTTGCATTTCAGCCATAGCAGCAGCAATATCATTACTATGACCCGCCCAGTCTATTTGACTTGCTTCAACAAGTAGTACGTAACCTTCATTATTTTCTAAATGTCGTACGCCAGCTTTAGCCATTGCCAGTAAATGGTTTTCATTTTTATTGTCAAGTGTCCACGGCAGTCCGACTTCAGCAAATAAACCCAATACCGGTTGTTGTTTATTAAGCGAAGTAAGTTTTGATAAATCATCAATATATTGAAAGTCTGCTTGCTTGAATTCGCTGACTAAGTTTCTGTCAGGGCGAATAAAATATTTGCTACCGCCGCCGAGCATTAAATTAGCCTTAAAGTGACCGTTAATTTTGTCGTCAAAGTAACTGTCGGCGATTTCATTATAATTTTTACGACTTTCATTGTGAGAAAAATAGGCGGCAGGAGTTGCGTGGTTAATTTGGGAGGTAACCACTAAGCCGGTTTTCTTGCCTAATTGTTTTGCTCGCTCCATTAGCGTTAATAACGGTTTTTTATTTACATCAACACCAATCGCCCCATTATAGGTCTTATAACCGGTAGATAATGCAGTAGCGGCTGCGGCAGAGTCGGTAACGTAACCTTGGCTATTAACCGGATAAGTACTGACCATGCCTGTTAGCAGTTCATCAAAAATAGTTGTCTCTACCTGTGGCGTATTTATATTATCCATATAATAACGATAACCCGTGGTGTAGGCGGGTCCCATTCCGTCGCCAATAACCATGATAATATTTTTAGCTAGCTTATCTTTGGCTGTTAAAATTAAATCCGCCCAAACCAAACGATGATCAGATGAAGCGGAGCGCGTTTCAATTAAGCGATAAAGTGGGCTGTCTTTCTTTGGCCAAAAAACACCATTATTTTTTAGGTTAATACCAAGGCGAGAAGGTAACACATAGTCTGCTTGCATACCCCAGCCAGCGGTATGATTAGCAGCAAAAGGGCTGTTACTATTTTTTATTGCAGCGACGCTAGCAGGCGTCATATCATTATTAATAAAAGGACTAGCCAAGAGGTTACTAATGCCTTCTTTGCGGGCAGCACCTTCATCTTTAGAGGCGTTTTGATCACCCAAAATAACAAAGCGGCTATCTAATGTTAACCCACCTTTACCCCCTTGGTCATCGTAAATATAATTGCCTTTGTTGGGGGTAATATAGTCTTGCCAAAAGCGTATTTCGTCATGGTTTCTAGCACCATTACGGTCTTCTTCACCGTCGAACACCGGTGGTGTAGGGTGGCTTGCTAGTATATGAACAAGTTTACCTTGGACATTAATCGGAATATCCCAGTGCGATTTAGACGATAAACGCAGCATTTGCCATTCTTGTTCATTATACCAATGCTCTTTCGTACTTGGATTGATTGGCACTATGGCATTGGGCATATCTTTCCAAAGGAAATGTTGGAAAGTTCTAATATTATCCTCATCAATTGGATATTTAGATAGCACTAACATACCAAAATGACCAGGGAAGTGGCCATAACCTTGAGCGTCGCCAAGATTATTAGTTTTTTTACCGTTATTGTCCAAATCAAAAGGCGTGCTTACACCAGTATTTACCGGAGCAAAATAATAATAGGGGTAATCAATGGCAGCTATTCCCTGTTGTGATTTACCTAAATATTGCTTTAAAAATATTTCAACGCCTTGTTTTGGGTCGGCAATATAGTCAAATTCATTAAGGAGAATAATATCTGGGCGGTTACGTTGAATAATTTCAGCAATATTCTTAATTTGTTGACGATCGTCTTTAAGAGCAGCGATAAGTTCAACACCTGACCCTATTTTATTATTAGGTAGGTAATTAGTTGCGTCCATGCTGACATTAAATGTTGCTACTCTAATGTCAGGTTGTTGGTCTATTGCAGGTTGAATAACGGATGCTTGTGTGACAAAAACAGCTAATAAAAGCGGTAACGCTAGTTGAATAAAATTAATTTTAAGTGGTTTATGGGTCTTTTTATGTTTAATTTTAGTCAGTAATTGTATTTTGAATTTCATATATTTATCACAATTTCATGTACTTATATTAGTAGGTGAATAAGTCATCAATCAAACATAACTTGTCACTTGTGTCAGGTTGTGTCAGGTTGTGTTTAGAATGTAAAATAAATTAACCATATGGTCAAGTTTTCTTTGTCCATGAGTATAAACAGATAAAATGTTAAGGAATAGTAGAATGTTTAGCGATATTCCCTTTATTGATTTACACCGCCATTTAGATGGCAATATAAGAGCAAAAACAATTCTGGCATTAGGACAACAGCATGGTATCGAATTACCTGCTGATAATTTGACTGATTTACTACAGCATGTACAAATTCAAGGTAAAGAAAGTGACTTAGTCTCTTTTTTACAAAAACTTGATTATGGCGTTAGCGTGTTAGCTAATTTAGAGGCATGTAAACGTATCGCTTATGAAAACGTTGAAGATGCTTTTTTGCAAGGGCTTGATTATGCTGAATTAAGATTCTCTCCTTATTATATGGCTATGGAACATAAGCTCAATGTCACCGACGTGGTTGCTGCGGTGGTCGACGGCGTAAAGTTAGCGCAAAAAGATTTCCCTGTCCAAATTAACCTTATTGGTATTTTAAGTCGTACCTTTGGTGTTAATGCCTGTTTTGAGGAGTTACATGCCTTACTTGCGCACAAAAATGATCTTGTCGCGGTCGATTTGGCTGGAGATGAGTTAGGCAAGCCAGGTCAACTCTTTGTTGAACACTTTGCTTTGGTTGATAAAGCCGGTTTACAGGTGACTATTCATGCTGGTGAAGCGGATGGAGCATCGAGCATCTATCAGGCTATCAATGAATTACATGCAACCCGCATTGGCCATGGTACTCATGCTGTTGGCGATGAAAAATTAATGGATTATATGTATCAGCACAATATCGCCATTGAATCATGTTTAACGTCAAATTATCAAACAGGGACAGTAAAAAATATTAGTCAGCATCCCGTTAAAACATTTCTTGATAGAGGTTTACTTGTTTGCCTCAACAGTGACGATCCTGCTGTGCAGGGGTGTGACATAAAATATGAATATCAGCAGGCGGCACTTGAAGCGGGGCTAAGTCACGCGCAGTGTCGTACATTGCAAGATAACGCGTTAAAAATGGCTTTCTTATCTGACCATGAAAAGCGAGGCTTAAGACAGACAGCAATGAAAAGGGGTTGATAAGTGTCATAACATAAACGCTAATCATACAGAGTTTATTTGTTGGAGTTGGCTGTGCTAAAGCCTTTAGTAATCTAACTTTGACCAATTAGGTATGACTTAGCGCAGATAGTGCAGCAGTCTGACTAACAATCATAAGTAGTTGATATAGTGATTTAAGTTATCTTGATTGCCGTCAATAGCACCATAAAAATTCATTTTTTTGATAAATAACAGCAATACAACAAAGTTTTAACCTCGTTGTTATGGCCTGTCTATAGGTTCAATTTATCAGCTAAATTGCTAGTGGCATCATCATTAATATTATCGATAAATATTGCTGTTGTAGTATCCGAGTAATTGGTGGTTATTCGATAATATCCTATTGACCTAAGTAGAATCTTAGTTTAGATTAAAAACCTGACTATATAGTCAGGTTTTTAATATCAATACTCAAAATAAATAAAATGCTGTATTTGGTCTTAGTCTCCATTGTCATAAAAATAATAAGAAAATCAAAATAACAGGGAATAACATGGATACGAATATACTACGCAGCATTTTGGGGATTTTTGTCCTTTTAGCTATTGCCTATTTCGCCTCGTCAGATAGAAAGAACATTAATTGGCGAACGATTATTGGTGCACTAGTGTTACAAATATCTCTGGGTGCTTTTGTGTTATATATCCCCGCAGGTAAAGATATTTTGTTGAGTGTTGCTAGCGGCGTATCTAGTGTTATTGGCTATGCCAATGACGGTATTAGCTTTATATTTGGTGAACAAATAGGTGAAAAAAGCTTAGGCTTTATGTTTGCTTTCCATGTTTTACCCGTCATCGTCTTTTTCTCGGCGTTGATTGCCGTGCTTTATTATATTGGTGTAATGGAGTTGGTCATTAAGTTTATTGGTGGTGGTTTGCAAAAACTTCTTAAAACCAGTCAAGCTGAATCTATGTCAGCGACCGCAAATATTTTTGTTGGTCAAACAGAAGCGCCTTTAGTGATAAAACCATTTTTGCCTAAGATGACCCGCTCTGAACTTTTTGCGGTAATGGTTGGTGGCTTAGCATCGGTAGCAGGCTCGGTAGTCGCCGGTTACGCTGGTATTGGTATTGATTTAAAATACCTCATCGCTGCTAGCTTTATGGCTGCTCCTGGCGGCTTGCTGATGGCAAAAATGTTAGTGCCTGAAACTGAACAGCCGAACGACAACTTAGACGATATGAAAAGCGATGCTAAAGAGGCCGTTAATGTTATTGATGCAGCGGCCACCGGAGCATCAAATGGCATGATGCTCGCGCTAAATGTTGGAGCCATGTTATTAGCATTTGTTGCTCTACTGGCGATGGTAAACGGTTTGCTAGGTGGCTTTGGAGAATGGTTTGGCCTACAAAATTTAAGCTTACAACTGATTTTAGGTTATGTTTTTCAACCAGTCGCTTATCTTATTGGGATCCCTTGGCATGAAGCAAACATGGCTGGGAGTTTCCTTGGTCAAAAAATTATCATCAATGAATTTGTTGCCTATCTAGATTTTATTACTGTTGCTGATCAATTAAGTGCCAGAACCCAAGCCATTATTACCTTTGCGCTTTGTGGCTTTGCCAACTTATCTTCCGTGGCTATTTTATTAGGCGGCATGGGTAACATGGCACCTTCTCGTCGCCCCGATATTGCTAAGCTTGGCATGAAAGCGGTTCTTGCTGGGGCTATGGCTAACCTGATGAGCGCAACTATTGCGGGAATTTTTATCTAATTTACCTCATTAATTTAAACAAATAAATAAACAGAAACTTTTTAACAGGAATTATTATGCAAGCACAACTATCTCAACTCGAACAATTAAAAACCATGACAACAGTCGTTGCTGATACGGGGGATATTGAAGCCATAGCAAAATTTTCACCAATGGATGCGACGACTAATCCTTCATTATTATTAAAAGCTGCTGCTATACCTGCTTATCAAAAATTACTGACAGAAGCTGTTAAATGGGCAAAAAGTCAGACTAAAGACAAAGCCATTGAAGTCAGTCTTGCGGCTGATAAATTATCAGTATTAATTGGCTTAGAAATTTTAGCGATTGTACCCGGTCGTATTTCTACTGAAGTCGATGCACGTTTATCTTTTGATAAAGAAGCAAGTATTGTTAAGGCCCGTCAACTTATCGCTATGTATCAAGAAGCCGGTATTGGTAAAGAACGTATTCTGATAAAAATGGCGTCAACTTGGGAAGGTATTCAAGCGGCTAAACAACTTGAGCAAGAGGGAATTCAATGTAATTTAACCTTGTTATTTAGCTTTGCTCAAGCAAAAGCTTGTGCTGAAGCACAAGTGTATTTAATTTCACCCTTCGTTGGTCGAATTCTTGATTGGCACAAAAAAGATACCGGTCGTGATAGCTACTTAGCCAATGAAGATCCTGGGGTGATTTCTGTTACAGAAATTTTTAATTATTACAAACAGCATGACTACAATACTGTAGTGATGGGCGCAAGCTTTCGTAATATCGATGAAGTTATTGCCCTTGCTGGCTGTGATAGATTAACGATTAGTCCACCATTAATGAGTGAGTTATCCGATAATTATCAAGGTATAACACAGCAATTAATGCCAGCAACTCGTGTTCAAGATAAACCCGTAGCATTAACCGAAGCTGAGTTTCGCTGGGAAATGAATCAAGATGCGATGGCAACAGAGAAACTAGCAGAAGGTATTCGTAACTTTGCCATTGACCAGTGCAAGCTCGAAGTACAACTAAGCCAATTATTTTAAGATAACTTTAGGAAACCCTTCATGCTAATGGATACTTTTAACGACACTTTAGGACAACACTCATGTTAATGGATACTTTTAACGATAAGTGGCGAGAACTTCAACAACACTTGCTTGAGATAAAAAGTAGCCATTTACGTGACTTGTTTGCCAGTGATCCACTACGAGCAGAAAATTTATCGGTGAGTGCTTGTCGCTTAAATTTAGATTATTCAAAAAATCGCATTACTGAGAAAACGCGCGCTTTGTTAATCGAGTTAGCCGAATCAGCGCAATTAGCTGAAAAAAGAGAGGCGATGTTCGCTGGTGCGCCGATTAATAATACTGAGAACAGATCGGTATTACACACAGCTTTGCGACAACAAGACAGTACACCCGTACTTGTTGACAGAGTTGATATTATACCTCAAATCAAAGCGGTGCGTCTTAAGGTAGAAGCAGTCGTTAACCAAGTGCGTGACAAGAAATGGTTAGGTTATAGTGGTCAATCTATTACTGATGTCTTAAATCTAGGTATTGGTGGCTCTTTCTTAGGACCTAAAATAGTGACCACCGCATTAAAGCCTTATGTTGAAGGTGGGCCTAAACAGCATTTTGTGGCCAATATCGATGGAAATCATCTACATGATGTTTTAACTCATTTAAACCCTGAAACAACCTTAGTGTTGATTGCTTCAAAGTCTTTTAATACTCAGGAAACTCTGACGAATGCCGAGTCTACTCGCCAATGGTTTTATGACTATGGTGTTACGTTTGAGCAGCTCAACCGACACTTTATTGCCATATCATCAAATGTAACTAAAGCGGTCGAATTTGGCATTAATAGTGACAATGTTTTTCCGATGTGGGATTGGGTTGGGGGACGATATTCATTATGGTCAGCTATTGGCATGCCTATTGCGATGGCAATAGGTAATCAAGGATTTACTGAATTACTAAAAGGTGCAGCCGATCTTGATAAGCATTTTAAAGAGGCGCCGCTTGAGCAAAATTTACCGGTACTCATGGGGATGTTAGGCGTGTGGAACCATAACTTTTTTGGTTGTCAAACCCATGCTTTATTACCATACAGTCATTATTTACGTGGTTTTCCTGCGTATGTACAACAGATGGACATGGAGTCTAACGGTAAAAGCTGCCAGCTTAATAATGAAATTGTCAGCAGTACTACCGGTCCGGTTATTTGGGGCGCAGAAGGCACGAATGGTCAACATGCTTTTCATCAGTTATTACATCAAGGTACGTCAGTAGTACCGGTTGATTTTATTCAGCCATTAGTTGCTGAACATAATATGAACGGTCATCAAGATATGCTTGTCGCCAATTGTTTTGCACAAAGTAAAACGCTAATGCAAGGTAAAACTCAT
The DNA here is from genome assembly GCF_014077465.1 of Colwellia sp. BRX10-4. Taxonomy (NCBI): domain Bacteria; kingdom Pseudomonadati; phylum Pseudomonadota; class Gammaproteobacteria; order Alteromonadales; family Colwelliaceae; genus Colwellia; species Colwellia sp. BRX10-4. Next base: position 33,864 of record NZ_JACGVZ010000013.1, on the reverse strand, counting down.
CAACAAGCCTATGATGAACTTGTCGCTTCAGGTATGGAAGAGGCATTAGCCAAAGTGATTGCTAAACATAAAGAAATGCCAGGGAATCGACCATCGAATACGTTAACCTTTGACCGATTAACACCTTACCAACTCGGGACGCTAATTGCTTTATATGAGCATAAAGTTTTTGTTCAAGGGGTTATTTGGAACTTAAATTCCTTCGACCAATGGGGTGTTGAGCTTGGGAAAATATTGGGTGATGATATCTTATCTCGCATTGGACAGCCTAATAATACTGAACTTTCAGACAGTTCGACAGAATTACTTCTTGCGCAATACCGAGATGCTAATAAATCATTGATGTAACATCAGGCCTTCTTTAAATACTCAATAAAAATCAATAACCGAGTAAGACTATGTATCAATAATAGTTTACTCGGTTTTTTTATTTAATCTGTCGATATCAGGCCGTGTTGTTAAATCTGTTGGCAAATTGACAAGCCAATTTATTGTTAGTAAATACGTTTATCAAGGGACCATTTAAGGTCCTTGAGTTAAGACTTCAATGTTTAAAATTTTAGTTCGTCTAAAAAAGACTGACCATAATCCATTGCGTCTAAGGTAAATAAACTGGCTAAAGTTTGTCCCAAATCGGCAAAACTATTGCGCTGGCCTAAGTTTATCGAATCGATATGATTGTGATAAGCGATAACTGGCACGAATTCACGCGTATGATCATTGCCCGGCCAAGTAGGATCACAACCGTGATCAGCGGTTAATAGCAGTAAGTCATCATCAGCTATTTGATCTAAAAACTCTGCTAAACGCTCATCGAAATATTCTAACGCTTCGCCAAACCCGACAGGGTCTCGTCGATGACCAAAGTCTTGATCAAAATTAACTAAATTGGTAAAAATAATACTCTTATCTGCTGCGGTTTTCATATGTGCGAGCGTTCCATCTAATAACGCAGGTAGTCCGGTTGCTTTAGTTTTGATGCTAATACCCTGATGCGCAAAAATATCAGCAATTTTACCGACACTTATTACCGTACCATCGGCTTGGGTTAATTTTTCTAATACGGTGGTCGCTGGAGGTAATACTGAATAATCTCTGCGATTACCGGTTCGCTCAAAATCGGCAGGAATTTCACCAATAAAAGGGCGAGCGATCACACGTCCTATATTTAACGGATCGAGTATGACCCGCACTTGTTGACAATATTTATAAAGGTTATCTAAGCCAAAGTGTTGTTCATGAGCGGCTACTTGGAAAACACTGTCGCCTGAGGTGTAACAAATAGGTAAACCTGTTTTTATATGTTGTTCACCTAAATTAGCGATAATATCGGTGCCAGAGGCATGGCAATTTCCTAACATATCAGCATAACCTGTGGCTTGGTTTATTTGTGCCATCAGTTCTGCTGAAAAGCTATTTTTCTTATCAGTAAAGTAAGTCCAATCAAATAACACCGGAACTCCTGCCATTTCCCAGTGGCCACTGGGGGTATCCTTACCGGTACTTATTTCAGCAGCGTAACCATAAGCCCCTTTAGTTGGCTCAACGGGCTCAACACAAAGTGTGCGACCTGACGCTTGTTGGCAAGCCTTAACTAAACCCAGCTTACTTAAATGAGGAAGCTTTAAAGGGCGTCCTTTAATTTCTTGAAATTTTTCGGCTAAATTTGCAAAGGTGTTGGCATTAACATCACCAAAAGCTTCTGCATCAGGGGCATGACCTAACCCAAAACCGTCAATGACCAAAATAATTGCTCTCGACATAATTGTTCTCATTTTATAAATTTATTTAAAAGAAGGGGATAAAAACTTAAGGCGACCTTACAGTCGCCTTAATAATGGATTCATCTCAGTTGAGCATCAATAATTAGGTAATGAGTTGATGTATTACAGGTTCAACAATAACTGGCGCTACTGAAATCTCAACCGCATTTAAGTATTGTTTAATCGCTTGAGTTGCTTGTGCGTCATCTTTGGCATGAACAATAGCAATGATGTCGCCTTCAGCGACTTTCGTGCCTTTTGGTTTAATATCACTAAAGCCGACACTGTAATCTAAGCTTTGATTATGGTCGACACGACCACCACCCATTTCTACTAATGCCATACCTATAGCACGAGTATCCATAATGCCAATGTAACCAGCTTTTGAGGCGACGATGTTTTTAGTCATATTAGCTTTAGGTAGTAAACTTTCACTGTGGGTTAATAAATCAGCTGGGCCACCCATCGCGGTGATCATTTTGCCAAATATTTCAGCGGCTTTACCTGATGTTAATGCCTCTTCGGCTAACGTTGTCGCTTGTTCAATATCACTGGCTATTTTACTGGTTAATAACATTCTAGCAGCGAGGGCTATGGTGACTTCATGCAACCTTGGCTCACGATATTTTCCAGTCAAATAGTCAATAGTTTCTTGTATTTCAAGTGCATTACCCACTGTGGTACCTAGCGGCTGATTCATATCAGTGATTAATGCTTGTGTCGGTGTTCCTGCGCCATTGGCGACTGAGACAATTGAATGAGCTAATGCTTGAGCTGATTCAATATCGGCCATCATCGCACCATTGCCTACTTTTACATCCATGACTAATGACTCGAGGCCAGCCGCTAATTTTTTTGATAAAATAGAAGCGGTGATCAATGGGATGGATTCTACTGTGCTCGTTACGTCACGAATTGAATAAAGGCGTTTGTCGGCTGGTGCTAAATCTTTGGTTTGTGAAATAATTGCTGTGCCTTGCTCCTTAACTGTTGCTTGGAACTCTGCAAGGCTAGGGCGAACATTAAAACCTGGGATGGCCTCTAATTTATCAACCGTACCACCAGTATGACCTAAACCTTGCCCTGCAATCATTGGCACATTAGCCCCACATGCTGCCACTATTGGGGCTAGCATTAAGCTTACTTTATCACCAACACCACCGGTTGAATGTTTATCTACGATGGGTTTGTCTAATTTATTATGCCAATCAACAACGGTACCCGAATCACGCATAGCCATGGTTAGATTAACAACTTCATCAGTTGTCATGCCATTAAGCCAAATTGCCATAGCCATTGAGCCAACTTGTGCATCGGTGAAATCACCTGTTTTAAGACCATCAACAAAGCATTGAATTTCATCTACAGTTAAAGCTTGTTTATTACGTTTTTGACGAATGATATTTTGAGGTAAGTGCATAGTGATCCCTTTAGATAATAATTGAGTTGAAAAGCATTAGGTAACAATTATGTAAACGTCCATACTTTTAAGTTTGTTAATTGGTTGCTAATAGCATAGCTATGTATTGCTTTTATTTAGTATTATAGTTGAGTCATAACTAGCTGTTAAATACATTTATTAGCCATATATTGTGTTTTCCTGACTCATGTGTCAAGATCTAATCGTGTTTTTCTGACCATTTGGTCAGATTATTATACTATCCCTGTTGTTTTACTAAAAAGAGTATTGTCATGTCCCTGTTAGAAGCCTTTGGTTATGTCGCAAGTGTGCTAATCGCCTTATCGTTAATGATGTCTAATATCAAGCGATTGCGTTGGATCAATCTATTTGGTGCTGCTGCCTTTAGTGTTTATGGGTACTTTATTGATGCCTACCCTGTTTTTATTTTAAACGGCTGGATTGCTTTGGTTGATGTCTACTATTTAATCCGTATATATCAAGAGAAAGATCAATTTGATTTAATTAAACTAAAATCGGTGGAATCATCTTTTTTCAACTTGTTAAAGGAACGTTACGGTAAAGATATCATTGGCTTATGTAAAAACTTTCAGTGGCAGCAACTTGATGATGCCGTGGTATTGTTATTGTTTAGGAACATGAAGCCCGTAGGATTATTTGCTTATCGGGAGTTAGATGAGGACGGTAAGGTTGAAGTGCTACTCGACTATATCATCCCCGAAGACCGAGATTTTAAAGCAGCAAAATTTATGTTCTCAGCTGAACAAAATCAACTAAGACAAGAAGGTATTAAACATTTAATCGTTGAACCATCAGATGATGCACATGAACTTTACTTGAGAAGGGTTGGCTTTACCAAAAAGGCTGATCATTACGAATTATTAATCAATTGAGTTTACTGAGGACTGCAAGCAGATAAACATTGATTTAAAAAGGCAAGCAATAAAATCCCGCCATCACCTTAAATGAATTGGCGGGATATGTTCGCTATTACCGCGTTAGTTCTTTTTTGAATCTTCTAAATCTTTAATTTGCACGGCTATTTTTTCAGCTTCAGCAGTGATCATCGAATATGATTTTATATCTCCATTTCTTTGCGAAAACATCGCTTGCTCAAGCTTAGCTTCATAGAGTTTGTTTAATTTTTTTATCGGGTCTTTTTTAAATATTCCAAACATTTTATTTACCATTAAGTTGGTTATTATTAATTATACGTATACAAATCGATTTTAGTTTTTATTATTTACATTTTTAATTAAAAACTTATTGTATCGTGCTACGTGTTGTAAAAATTTATTCTAATTATAAGAGGAAAAAATTGAAAAAAATAAATTCAGCTCAGAATGGTCCTTACTCCTGAATCAGTTTGACAGCTATGAAAAACATTCGCTTTATATAAAAATTATTGCCGTTATCGTTTTACTATTAGCCATTATATCGAATGTAATCATGATTCCTATCTTTTTAATCTTAGTTGTTTTATGGCTTTAAGATGCTGTTTGGAAGACATTTCAATCACGTATTGAGACACGGCTTTTATAGTTAGAAATATATATTTTAGCCGACAGTAGTGAAAATGTATGTCAATTTAACTGTGAATATCATAAAGTTAGCTTATCAGGTCTTGCCTTAATTAAAGAATATGCCTGTCAATCAATAAGACCTACTGTTGCATTTCCTCATGTAGTATTAATGTTCATCTTATTGGTTCAGCATATGTTGTAGGGTTTAGCTTATATTGATAAATCATTTATGATTTTAGATAACTATTGTTTTATTCGCGCTAATATTGCGTTATTTTTTGGATAATTATTATGAACTTAGACAAATCGACTAAACGTATTGATAAAAGAGTTAAGAAAGGATTTCAAGGCTACCCACAAATTTCATTAGCTTATTTTGGTCAGTCAGCTGATTGTGCTACTGAAGTTGTGGTTGGTTTTATTGCCGCTGAAGGTGATGCTCCACAAGAGCAAAAATTTACCAGTAAAGTTGATGCGAGAAAAGATGAAACTATTCAAACAACACTATTAAAAGTTATTGAACGTGCTGATGCAAAAACAGTGGTAGAAGTTGCGGGTGTTACCCTTATTAAATAATGTTGCTGGCTAATTACTGTCTGTTAATAGGTCAGTGAATATTGGGTTTAAAAATTAAAGATGACCATAATTTACAGCTTTTCTGATGACCATATAAAGCAAGTTCACCAACTTTATAAAAGTGTATGGTGGGGTAAAGAACGCTCACTCGAAGACACTCAAAATTGTATTCGTGGTTCTCAAATTTGTATTGGTATTCTCGATGAAGACAATAAGCTCATTGGTTTTACGCGAATTCTCAGCGACTTTATCTACAAAGCAATCATCTTTGATGTGATTGTAAGCGTCTCTCATCGCGGTAATGGTACCGGTCAGCGATTGATAAGCCTGGTTAAAAACCATGATGAATTAGTCAAGGTAAAATATTTTGAATTATATTGCTTACCTGAACTGGAAAGCTTTTATAAAAATCTTGGCTTTTCAACGGATGTCGGTGGTATAAAATTAATGCGCTGCAGCAACCGTTAATTTTTGTATAAAAGTCTAGCCAAGCTTCAGCTGAACTTCGGGCAATGCTATTAAGCTATTATTTCTAAAAAAGATCGACTTAGCCTGTTGATTTATTATTACAGATAGGATTTAATCCGCTTGTCGGTTGTTAGAATAAATACTCAAATTGTATGTTTTTAATAATCAACCAGAAGAGGAGCATTAGCTAAGTAGATAACACGAAGAACCACCATTCTTTTGACTGTTATTGAGGGAGACTATTGCCGAGAGTAATTAGCGAGTGGCGTTATTTATTCGGTTACTAGGGCTGAATCCCTAGGATTGTCACCTCTAGTTAGTATATTAAGTGCTAATTAGATTATGGTGGAGAGCTTCTGGCTGAAAAGTTTAGTTTATCTTACCAAGAACACTTCTTAATTCAGCCATGCTCTTCCTTGAAGTTTATAAAGTTACCCTATAATTATTACTGGGGGCTTAATTAGGGAGACCTTAGATGTCATTATTACCTTTTACCGTTGCAAAATTTGGCGGCACAAGTCTAGCTGATCATCAAGCGATGTTGCGATGCGCTCAGATCATTAAAAACGATGCAAGTAATAAAGTTGTTGTCGTATCTGCAAGTTCAGGCGTTACTAATTTACTGGTTCGTTTAAGTCAAAAAGATGTATCTCAGCATGAACAATTAGCAATCGTTAGCAGTATTCGCGCTATCCAATTTAATATTACCCAACATTTAGCTGAAGAAACACAGCTAAACTTTCAAATTGATCAACTGCTAAATGAGTTAAGCGAGTTTTCTAACGCGCAATCACTTAACTATTGCCCACGCATAGCCGATGCAATTTTGTCATTTGGTGAACAAATGAGTTCATGTATCTTTGCACAAGTCCTTAAATCTGTTGGTGTTAATGGCGAAATGTTTGATGTTCGCCAAGTCATGAAAACCAACGCATTATACGGTAAAGCCGTTGTTAACCTTGAGTTGCTCGCTAATAATGCACAGCAACTTCTTACGCCTTTGCTGGTTGATAAAGTTATCGTTACCCAAGGCTTCATTGGTCAAGACGAAGACGGTCATACGACAACCCTAGGCCGTGGCGGTTCTGATTACAGTGCGGCACTTTTAGCCGAAGCGTTACATGCCGATAATCTTTCTATTTGGACTGATGTCGTCGGTATTTTTACCACAGACCCACGTATTACTGAGCATGCTCGTGCTATTAAAGAAATCAGTTTTGGTGAAGCGGCTGAAATGGCGACCTTTGGTGCAAAAATTCTTCATCCGGCAACACTTATTCCCGCGATGAGAAAGAATATTCCGGTTTTTGTTGGTTCAAGTAAGGAACCAGAGAAGGGCGGCACACGCATTCAACAGTTTGTTGAATCAAGCCCAATATATCGCTCAATTGCCTTACGTAGAGAGCAAACATTAGTAACGGTAAAGAGTCCAGCCATGCTACATGCTAGTGGTTTTCTTGCGCAAGTCTTTGGTATTTTAGCCAAACATGAACTGAGTGTTGATCTAATTACCACCAGTGAAATCAGTGTTGCGCTAACCTTTGATAATCCAACGGGTTCAACACAAGCGCTTTTAAACTCAACCGTTGTTGAAGAATTAGAGCAACTTTGTGAAGTGACCGTAGAGCACGGTTTATCGTTAATAGCGGTTATAGGAAATAAAATGCATCGCAGTAATGGCGTCGGTACCAGTATTTTTGAAACTATCTCAGGGATAAACGTACGGATGATTTGTCATGGCGCCAGTGAACATAACTTATGTTTCTTAGTCGATGAGAAACAAGCAAATGAGACCGTTGAAAAGCTACACAATGCCTTATTTTCATAAGCTTTAAGCATATTCTTTCTTTGGTCAGTAACGAAAAAAGATAAAACACCTTGTCGTGTTTTATCTTTTATTTATCACGATTCGTAACTTAACGGATCGGTAACATTATTATCACTAAAAGCTTCTAAACGCTCTTGGCAGGCACCACATTTTCCACAGGCTTTTTCACGGCCGTTATAACATGTCCAAGTATTATTATAGCTTAAGCCCATTCTTAATCCATCGGTTAAAATATCACTTTTAGTAACCGTTAAATAAGGGCTAAATATTTCTACTGACTCGTAGTTAGCTATTTTACACACCTCATTCATTTTCATTACAAATTCGGGACGACAATCAGGATATATTGCATGATCCCCTGAATGTGCGCCGTAATAAACTTGGCTAGCACCCACTGAAACGGCATAACCGACCGCAAGTGATAACAAAATCATGTTACGATTAGGAACAACCGTTGATTTCATACTTTCAGCTTCGTAATGACCTTCAGGAATATCAATATTATCAGTTAATGATGAACCAGCAAGTAATTGATTAATAGATGATATATCGATAATTTTATGGTTTACATCAAGTGATTGACAAACCGTACTGGCAAATTCAATTTCTTTGACATGACGCTGTCCGTAATCAAAAGTTAATGCGAACACTTCTTTGCCATCATGCAAGGCGCGATTAAGAACAGTGAATGAGTCCATGCCACCAGAATAAATAACAACAACTTTGTTTGTCATTTCTAAAGTCTCTTAGGGTATAATTAATATTGCGCATTTTACTTCAATTTACACCAGCAATAAACAGGCAAAAACCCCGATGACCGTAAAATACAAAATTAATGAATTATTTGAAACTATTCAAGGAGAGGGCGCTTTTACCGGTCAACCTTCAATTTTTATCCGTTTGCAAGGTTGCCCCGTTGCTTGCTCGTGGTGTGATACTAAGCATACTTGGGCAATAAACCTTGAAGATGAAGTAACATCGAATGCTATGTTAACAAAAGAAGTTGAATCTCAAACGTGGTCAGCGCTTACGGTTAAAGATATTTTAGCGATGATAACGGCAGAAGGTTATCAAGCCAAACACATCGTTATCACTGGCGGTGAGCCAGCGATGGTTGATTTACTCCCTCTGTGCCAAGCACTTGAAACCAATGGTTTTAGTTGTCAGTTAGAAACATCGGGTACTTTTGAAATACAGGTGACGGATAAGTGCTGGGTGACTGTTTCACCCAAAGTAAACATGAAGGGTGGCTACAAAATATTAAACTCAGCGATGTTACGTGCCAATGAAATTAAACATCCAGTGGCGACTGAGCAACATATAGACGACTTAAAAGCGTTATTAGCCGAACATAATATTGTTAACACTCAAGTTTATTTGCAACCGATTAGTCAAAAAGAAAGGGCAACAGCGTTAGCAATAAAAAGCTGTATTGAAAATAATTGGCGTTTATCCGTTCAAGTACATAAATATTTAGGTATAGAGTAAATAATTACTTTACCTGCAATGGCAAGGTAATCGACACCGTGACACCTTGCGGATTATGATGATTACTTGCCACGATATGCCCCTGATGAAATTCACAAATCAAGCGGGCAATATATAAGCCTAAGCCCAAATGAGGGGTCTTATCTTCTTTCATTTGCGGTGTTTCACGCATTGAAACCATAGAATCAAAAAGTCGCTCTTCCATCGTGTCGGGTAATAACGTGCCGTTATTGCTAACGTGAATGGCGATGTCTTTGTTTTTCAACGCTATCGTTATGAAAAGTTTATTATCATCACTAAACTCTACGGCATTAGTAACAACCTTATCTAATAATTGCGCTATATGCTCAGGCGATCCCGCCAACATTACTTTTTTATCTGAGGCCAAATACTCAATAGTAAAGTTAGGGTATATCTGCTGATATCCTTGTACACAACCATTAAGCACATCAAAGAGATTAAAACTGACCTTGTCAGTTTGATTGAGCATTTGTTCAAGACGAGTCGCTTCACTCATATTCGTTAATATATTGTTTAAGCGATTAATACCACTTTGGGCACGGTCAATGTAAGCGGTACTTTTATCAGGCAAGGCTTGTAAAGACAAATTTTCTAAGGACGTTCTAACAATCGCTATTGGGGTGCGGAGTTCATGAGAGAGTCGTGACGACATATTTTCTAAATAATGATTGTACTGGCTCAAACGATTTACCGCCGTTGAAAAACTGCGAGAGAGATCGCCAATTTCATCATTCGCTGTTGATACTTGCATACTCTCGGCTATCTCGTTATTGATTCGACCGTGTTCATCAATAGCAATTTCTGCCTGATTACGCAGTTGGCGAATGCGATTTGAGATACGTGACGCAAAAAAGAAAAAAGCGAAAGCACCCAATAACATAATCGCTAAAATTGACGTAAACAATTTCTCTAAGGCTTTATTTCGTACACTGAGAATGCCATTGGTTGTTTCTTCAACAATTACCGCACCGTTGACCTTATCGCTGATATAAATAGGGTATGCGGCTGATATGATTACCGCTTTTTTATCTGTGGTTAATCGCCATTGAGATTTTGGCGTCCCCGCAAGTGCGGCTTCAATATGTTCACCCGTTAGATTTTGCGTGTCGTAAAGACGGTCAATAAAATCATCTTGAGGTTTGTTGAGCAAATGTTGAAATAACGGTTGTAAATATTTTTGGGTCCAAGCATACCAAGAGCCATCGTCATCAGAGTTATTGATGTTTTTTTGCCATAAGCCACTGGCTTTTTTTATGTCGCCACTTTTTGCTAGCACGCGATGATGTTGATCAACCACCCAAATACGTGACTGCGTGTAACTCATGCCCTTTACTATGCGTTCAATTTCAGGTGATGGCACTAAAATGGTGCCTAAGGTTGCTGCACTACTTGGATCTGCACTGCCTATTATTGTTGTGGCTGCACTCAATGGCGCATCGACATCATGAATGGCAAAGGCTAAGCGGTCACTGATTTTAGTTAAAGGGATGCGCAGTTCAATATTATAACCTTGCTCGGTATTGCGCCATTGGCCCTGAATGAAGCTAACGGGCTTTGGAAATTGAAGCCGTTCATTACTTTCAAGATCATTAATGCGATAGGCAGCAAGCCAGCCCTGATTTTTATTACTGACTATAAAACGTTGAAAATTGGCATTAATATCGTTGAATGATAATTCCAGATGATCATTTTTGTTGATGGCTCGAGCATTTTCATCACGATAAATAACCGTATCGTCGATCACCTGAATAAAAAAGTATAAGTATTTGTCATATTTACCAACAGCGGCACTGAAATGATTAGTGAGCTTATCAACGCTTAATTGCTGACCAAGCTGGTTATTAACCCCATAATAGTGGGCTTTTTCTTGAAAACTTGGCCAGTCGTTGGGTAAACCGTCCAGATTTATCGCTTGGGATAACTGATAACCGTAAAGGTCTTTACCTTTTTCAACATCAGGTAAAAAACTGGCTTGGTTATTAAAAAGGTTAGGGCGTTCATGCAACGAAGTCGCGAGGGCTCTTGCTGTTCCTATGATTGTTTGTTCTTGACCAAAGCGTAAATACTTTTCCATTTCCCATACGTATTGATAACCAAACCAGGGAATGGCAAAGAGAAAACTAGACAGGAGTAAAAGCTTAGTTCGTAAGCCAAAACGAAAATTGAGCTTATTTTTCATCTTTGTTCCAACGATAGCCCATGCCATAAACTGTTTCTATGCAGTTAAAGTCTTTATCTATTTGGTTAAATTTTTTACGAATGCGTTTTACATGGGAAGTAATGGTACTGTCATCGACATAGATGTTGGAGTCTTTCATCAGTTGTTGACGGTTCTTCACATGTCCGGGGTTTTTAGCTAAGGCAAAGACCATCCAAAACTCGGTGATCGTTAAATCAACACTTTGTTCCTGCCAAACAATGCTCATTCGTTGATTGTCGATAGTTAGCGGCCCTAATGTGAGTAAACTACTTTCAGCCGTTGGCTGCTTTAGTGCTTCTTGGCGACGAAAGAGTGCTGCAATGCGCGCTGATAAATGTGGCAGGCTAATATCTTTAGTTAAATAATCGTCAGCACCAATACGCAATCCTGACACCGTATCAACATCATTATCACGCGCAGTTAAAAAAATAATAGGCAAGGTCGTTGATATATTCCTAAGCCATTGGCATAGGGTAAAACCGCCGTCATATTCTTGTTCTAAGCCAATATCTAATATCACAAGGTGGGGCAAACTTATTGCAAAGGCCTTACAAGCGCTTTCTCTATTAGCAAAGGTCTGCACTTGATAACCTTGAACGCGCAGCACATCCGCATAGTTTTCTCTTATAGCGGCTTCATCTTCGACTATGGCAATTCGTTTTAACACTTTATACGACTCTATTGGTTAACTTGTTTTAAGGCACTATATAAGAGTTTTTTTATAAATGCGCGCAATTGTTGTAATTGCCACATTGTTGCCACATTTGCTCATTACTTTGCCTTTTTTGTGTCGTTTCAAAGCCTATTTTTCTTGTTTTAATTACCTCGTCAACAAAAAACACCTTAATCATTTAGGAATTAATATGAAAAAAATTAACAGTAAATTAAACCCAGCGAAACTTTTCTTAATCACAGCGCTTATTGCTGCACCAACATTAAGTCACTCCGCTTACGCCTTTGAAAAGTCAAACTTAACAGCAAGCGATTCGGTGGAACTGAGTGACAGAGATAAAGAAAGTATTGGCTTAGGTAGCGGCATGATCATTGGCGCGATATTTGGTGGTCCTATTGGCGCTATTTTAGTGGGAGCGACCGGAACACTTATTGCGAAAACACAAAACGACAAAGAAAACTTGAGTGAACTACAGGCATCATTGAAAAAGCAAGAGCATGATTATTTGCAGGCTGCAAACGAGTTCCGTCGCAATTTACAACGCTCTGAACAAAATCATCAATTAGAATTATTGGTTTTAGAACAAAACTTTGATAAAAAATACCAAAATGCCAATCAACTGCAGGCTGAAAATTTACTGATGAGTTTACAATTTTCAACTGGCTCTAGTGACTTACAGCCGCACTATAAAAGTCAAATCGTTGCTTTGGCAGAAATGTTACAACAATCGCCAAAACTCTTTATCGATTTATCGGGTTATACCGATAAACAAGGTAATAAAAAATTAAACCAAGCGCTCTCTATTGCTCGTGTTAACACCGTTAAAAATGCCCTAATTGATCAAGGCGTTAAAGCAGAACGCATTAAATTGTTTGCTTTTGGTGAGCAAGCGCCGGTAGTGGCTAACACTCAACAAGAAGTCAGTTTTTATGACCGACGTGTAGTCATAAAGCTGCACAGTAACACCGAGCAAGTGGCTAATAATTATTAAGTGTTGGTATAAGTGAAGGTAAAGGTGTGTTCAATCATTTATTTAAATAAGATAAGGAGGTGAAACAGCAAATAATGAAATAGTTTACTAATTAAAGAATAAATAAATTAAAAACCAAGGACACTCCCATAACGCCTTGGTTTTTCTTTATCTGTACAAAAAACACTAAATCCTCAGCTACCTGACCTGATAAATTGCAAAGCTTAACGGGGGAACGGTTAATGTTCCACCGACAAACTCATCACTTTTAAAGGCTGGGTATATTTTTTCGCCATTTTTGAGGGTAAAGCCTAACGCGACAGACTTTTCTGTTTTTGCTGTATTAAAGACAATAACGATTTCTTCTTCGTCTTTAATTGTACGAGATACCGCAAAAACCCCCGGCTTATTATCAGCATTTATGAATTTTTGTTCGCCAAACCTAAGTGCTGGGTATTGATAATAGATATCCGCATACTCAGCAAATGTCTTATAAAATAGATGATTTTCATCAAAGTTGTCATCAGCGGTCGTTTTAATATTTGCGAGTAAATCATCATCGTTGTAGCTTTCTACCAAGGAGGGCATCATGTCTTGGCGAGAGTCTTTATCTCCGCCATCACCAACAAAACCTTGCTCGTCGCCATAATAGACAATTGGCACGCCACGCAGAAAGTAAACCATCGCATGGGCTAGCAAGGTGCGTTGAATAATCTCTGCTTCGCTATAATTGAAATCACTACTTTTCAACATGCCAGAAAAACGTCCCATGTCATGGTTACCGGTAAAGTTAAGCAACTGATTGGCATTACTGTCACTGTCATTATAGTAAGGATCACTCTCGAACACCTCAACGAGTTTATGTGTTCCTTGCTGTTTAATAAGGGTGTCTTGTAAAGCAAACTGTAAGGAAAAATCAAGTACAGACTGCATTTTACCTACTGTGGTATAAGCACTTAATTCTTTAACATCGCCACTATATACTTCACCAAACATAAAAAATTCTGGAATACCTATCGCTTTTGCGTGGTCAACAAGCGCAGGGGCAAATTCTGCCCAAAACTCTATATTGACGTGCTTTACGGTATCAATTCTAAAACCATCAGGTTTAAATTCACTGATGACATTTTTGAATATTTTGGTCATGCCTGTAACCACTTCAGGTGAATTAGTATCAATATCATCTAAGCCACTAAAGTCGCCATATATTGAGTCTTCTCCTTCATAGGTTGTATCTCCTTGGTTGTGATAATATTTTTTATCATTTAACCAAGCGGGTGATTTAAGGTTTTCTTGGCCTTTTGGGATAATGGCTTGATAAGTATCCCCGGCTGCCACTTGAGCAAGTGTTTTATATAAACAGCCATCATTTTCTTTCATCAAATACTGTAAGCCATCTTCTCCGTGGCATTCAACATACTTAATAACATCAGCGGTGTGGTTAGTAATAATGTCAAAAAATACTTTTATATTTTCTTTATGTGCAGCATTAATGAAACGTTTTAAATCTTCATTACTGCCCAAATGTGGGTCAATTTCATTAAAGTCCAAGATCCAGTAACCATGATAACCCGAAGAATCACCTTGCATGGCCTGATTACGCATAATAGGTGTTAACCAAATAGCGCTAATACCCATACCTTTTAAATAAGGCAGTTTAGCTTGCAAACCTTGAATGTCACCGCCGTGATACATGCCTTTGTCGGCTTTATCAAAACCACCAGCAGATATTATGTCGGTCTTAGACCCTTGGTCATTATCAGTGTTGCCGTTATAAAAACGGTCTGGCATAACAAAGTAAAAAACCTCATCTTGTATATTTCTATTTAAATAAGGAGCTAAATCGTCAGCATTTTTAAGTGGTAAGGCTTTTACCTCACTTAAGCTGGCTGATTTTTCTGTGTTAATTGGCTTAGTTTCATTACAAGCGCTAATAAATAAGCTACTTAAGATAAGTAGCGCAATCTTTGATCTTTTCAATGTGAATGTACTATTTGTTATTATCATTATATTCTCATTCATTATGGTGTTCATTAAAGTCGACATTATGCCCAATATTAGTTTTTCGGCCTGGCTTTTTGCATCGCTTGTGCAAGCGATTTAACAGAATCTTTTTGCCAAAATTCAGTCATAGTTACTGGTAATTTTTGACGCCAGTTAGGGTGTTCATCGATAGTACCGGGAATGTTAACTTGTTCTACAATCTCTAAGGTATCTTCTAATGGAATAAGTTGGATATGGCTGTGTGCTTTCGCCATATACTTCTGTACGGCAATTGATAATTCAGTATTGATTATCGCCGGACTTTGTTGCGGCGCTTTTGTCACATCGATAACGTCTAAGTCTGCTAAGGCTGCAACTAATAAGCTACGGTCTTGTATTCGAGCCTCGCGCTCTTGTTGGCCCATTTCGTCTGATGGATATAGATTCAATATTTGTCGCCAATGTAAATCACGTCCAGTCCACCAACCGGTAAGGGTAGGTAAGTCATGTGTTGACACGGTTACCATAGATTGGGCTGGGTACAACTCAGGGCGTTTAAATAAACCCGACTCCCAACGCTCAAAAAATAGCACCTTGTATGATAGTAAACCAGCGGCTGCCATTATTTCACTAAAGCCATCGGGCACCGTCCCTAAGTCTTCGCCGATAACTACACAGTCATTAAGACGAGATTCAAGGGCAATAATGCGCAATATATCTTTAAAAGGAAAGGTAATATAAACACCTTGATCGGCTTTCATGCCAGGCGCTACCCAATATTGACGCATTAAACCTAAAATATGATCAATACGTAAAGCACCAGCATATTGCATATTACTGCGCAGTGCCTTTATTAAGGGTAAATATCCTTGTTGCTGCAGTGCTACGGGGTTAATTGGCGTTAGCCCCCAATCTTGCCCTAAGGTATTCATCGCATCGGGTGGAGCACCAACCGCTGCACCAGACACATAAACATCTTTATCAGACCAAACATCAACGCCTGAGCCGTCACAACCAACCGCAAGGTCTAGATATAAACCAATCGGCATACCAGTTTGTTCTGTTAATGCGGCAACATCAGTTAACTGGCGATGAGCTAGCCATTGCAAAAAGGCAAAGTAATCAAGACGTTTAGCATGCTGTTGTTGAAAAGCAGCGACTTGTGCTGAATGAGGTGATTGAAACTCACTCGGCCACATTTTCCAACCATAAGCATTAAAATCAATCTTTCTAAAATGCTCATATAAGGCGTCAAAGGTGGTTAACAGTAATAAATCATCGCCTTGCTCGGCTTTAAAGTCGCTGAACTCTTGGTAGGACTCGCTTACATTCTGGTCATTATTCGCTTGAATGAAGTCTTCAAATAGTAATTCAATAATTTCAAATTTAACATCAGCAACGCCAGGGTAATCGATAAGTTCAGTGTTTCGGACAAAGTTAACTTTTGCTTGAAATTCATCACTGTTAAAGCGAAGTTGAGCGGCCTTGCAGCTGGAAAAGTTAGGTACCTGAGTAACATCAATATACAAACTATTGAGAAAACAACGGCTGGTCGGGGAATAAGGGCTGCGATGTGCGGGATTATTTTGATACAAGGGATGCAACGGATTTAAACCTATGGCAGCAGCGCCTTGCTCGGCAGAATTTTTAACCAGTGTTTTTAAATCACCAAAATCGCCCATTCCCCAATTACTTTCACTTTTGAGTGAATATAACTGAGCAGCATATCCCCACATTTTTTCTGGTGAGGCTTCCTGTGGGCTATAACAAGTTTTAGGTGCAAAAATCAAATGACAACTTGCTGTTTGTTGGTCATAACTCAGATTAAGTTTATGATAACCTTGCGATAACAAAGGGAGTATTAAGGCAAACTTTCGATATTCTTTATCAGCAAGCTGATTTTTTTCTTGAAAAATTAACTCGCTGACCAACACTTCACCGGTTAAGGTTTCGCTTTGCTCAGTCGTTATCTGCCAAGCAACTTTTAAACTTTCATCTACCGGTAGGCTAATAATAATAGTGTGACTGTGTTCTTCAAGCTTAGCAATATGGACGCCAGGCAACATTTTACGCCAGCTATCTTCTTGTAAGGCGGTAATACTGTTATTAATAGTATGGTTATTAGACAGGTCATAACCCATAGCACAAAGTAGGCTATGCCTAGCACTTTCATTTACTGGAACTTGGTGCCCATAACTATCAGTGTAACTTCTGTGAAAGCCAACTAGGTCGGCAAGTTTTTCTATCAAATTCATAAGTTTAATACTCTATTCTTTTTGAGTGGCTAAAGGAATACTTTTGCCAATGCTTGTGGTGATTTTGTTATCTACGATTCAACTGCTTAACGCAGAACCGTATTGCTATTTGTCTTTTGGGCTATGTAAATACCGCAATACCACACAGCTATGTTCAGCAATGGTAATAGCGGGGTGTCTACTGTTTTTTGGCAATTTGTTGTCAGCGTTACGGTATTCTTGATTATCAACAGCGGTATCAATGAGCACTTGCCAGTAACCGCTAAGTACTGGCAATAAGAAGTTGATACTGCGCTGATGAGCATTAAAAATAATCAGTAGGGCATCGTCTTGCTGATGTTCAGGAGTAGATGAGCGCTCGGTATTGGCTAACATCATTGCAAAGCACTTGATGGATTGATCATGCCAATTGTCTTTAGTCATCGCTTTACCGTGACAATTTAACCAACTGATATCAACTAAACCGGTATGTTCACTTACTTTTACACCGTGTTGGTAATGTGTTCTGTTTAATAGCGGATGTGCTTTTCGTAGTGCAATTAATTTTTTAACAAAATCTGATTCTTGCTGTGCTTGTGGGCTTTGCCAATCTAGCCACGATATTTCATTATCTTGGCAGTAAGCATTATTGTTACCGCGCTGGCTATTATTGAGTTCATCGCCACTGAGTAACATCGGCGTGCCTTGAGCAATAAAGAGGGTGGTCAGTAAATTACGTTTTTGCTGGCGGCGTAACAGACTAATTCTACAATTGTCGGTTGGCCCTTCAGTCCCTAAATTATGACTAAAGTTACTGTTATGGCCGTCATGGTTTTGTTCGCCGTTCGCTTTGTTTTGCTTATTATTGAAGCTCACTAAATCGGTTAAGGTAAAACCATCATGTGAAGTAATAAAATTTACACTGGCACTAGGTCGACGACTGGGCTGTTCAAAAATGTCACTTGAGCCGTGCAAACGTTTAGCAAACTCTGCAACTAAGCCTTGTTCACCTCGCCAGAAGCGTCGACAAGAGTCACGAAAACGATCGTTTAGCTCTAACCAGCTATTGGGAAAACGGCCTAGTTGATAGCCGCCATGACCGACATCCCAAGGTTCGGCAATAAGTTTAACTCTTGATAAGATAGGATCTTGTCTTATACTGGTAAAAAAGTGATTGTTGGCTTTAAAATCAGGTGCATCGCGCCCTAGTACTGGCGCTAAGTCGAAACGAAAACCATCAACGCCCATGATTTCAACCCAGTAGCGCAAACTGTCAGTGATCAGTTGAATAATACGAGGGTGCTGCACATTAATGGTATTGCCGCACCCTGAAAAATTCTCATAATAGCGTTTGTCTGCGGGGTGTAAACGATAATAACTGGCATTGTCTATGCCTTTAAAACTCAGCGTTTGGCCAAGTTCATCACCTTCTGCCGTATGGTTATAAACCACATCAAGAATAACTTCGATACCTGCTTCATGGTAAGTTTCAACCATTGAACGAAACTCGCCAACCTCACCTGAATGGCAGTAAGCGGCGTGTGGAACAAAAAATGAAATGGTGTTATAGCCCCAGTAATTAGTTAACCCTTTGTCTTGGACAAAGTCCTCATTAATAAACTGTTGCACTGGCAGCAGTTCAATACTGGTTACCCCTAAAGACTTTAAATACTGGCAAACCTTTTTATTAGCAAGACCCGCGAATGTTCCGCGTAGCTCAATGGGTACATGGGGGTTTTGTTGGGTAAAGCCTTTAACATGTAATTCATAAAGAATGGTGTCACGGCGACGAACTTGTGGATGCGTTTGACTCAAAAGTAACGGTAAAACAACCACACACTTTGGCATAATCGCCGAATTATCACGATTATCAACAGTTAAATCTTTTTGGGTGCTTTTTAGATCATAACTAAAATTAAGGTCGCTGCGGATAAAACTACCGTGCAATTTTTTAGCATAAGGGTCTAACAATAATTTATTAGCGTTAAAACGATGGCCATTATGAGGTTCAAAAGGACCATGTACGCGGTAGCCATATAAACAACCTTCGACGATCCCTTCAACAAAACCATGCCAAACATCATCGGTAAACTCAGGTAATTCAATGCGCTGTAGTTCACATTTACCGTCACTTGAAAATAGACAAAGCTCTACTTTTGTTGCATGAGCAGAAAAAAGGGCAAAGTTACAGCCCAGACCATTTTTAGCCAGTGAAGCACCCATCGGATACGAACGCCCCGAAGTTACTTTGTATACAGTATTAATTACGCCAGTTGTCATTGTTTATTCTCAAGTGGTAAACGTGCATCTTTGAGGATAAACATTGCTGTTGCTAACGGTGGTACAGTAATGTCTATATAGTATTGCTGACCTTGCCAGGCCAATTCTACACTCGGTAAAACACCAAGATTCAAGGTGTTACTGCCGCCATAAATTTCAGCATCCGAGTTAAGTAATTCGACGTACTCTCCCGATTTTGGTACCCCTAACTTAACGTTATGATGGGTTTGTGAGGTAAAGTTACATACCACGACCACCGCATTCTCTTGGGCGTCATTGCCAAAACGTATAAAGCTGTAAATTGATTGTTCGCTGTTTTGATGATCTAACCAACGAAAACCCTCGCTTTGGCAATCTTTTTCATAGAGCGCTGGCGTGTTGCAATAAACCTTATTTAACGCTTTAATCAGTCGCTGTACGCCACTGTGCCAGTGAACGTCAAGTTGATGCCAATCAAGTTCGTGGTCATGATCCCATTCTTTACCTTGGGCAAATTCACAGCCCATAAAGAGGAGCTTTTTACCGGGGTGTGCCCACATAAAACTGTAATAAGCACGTATGTTGGCAAACTGTTGCCAAGCATCACCAGGCATCTTTTGTAAAATAGAGCCTTTACCATGAACGACCTCGTCATGACTAAGTGGCAGAATAAAGTTTTCATCAAAGGCATAAACTAGGCTAAAGCTAAGTTCGTTATGGTGATGGCAACGATGCACAGATTCACGCTGCATGTATTGTAAGCTGTCGTTCATCCAGCCCATATTCCATTTATAACCAAAGCCTAAACCGCCATCATGGGTCGCGCGAGAAACACCCGGCCATGACGTAGACTCTTCTGCAACAGAAAATGTACCAGGATATTGTTGATAGAGTTCTTCGTTAAAGCGTTTTAAAAAGTCGACAGCGGCTAAGTTTTCTCTGCCTCCGTGGATGTTAGGGATCCATTCATTTTCTTTGCGGCTGTAGTCGAGATAAAGCATTGAGGCAACTGCGTCAACGCGAATACCGTCAACATGGTATTTATCTAACCAATGCAGGGCATTTGCTCGCAAAAAATTGGCAACTTCAACACGCTCGTAATTATAAATAAGGGTATTCCAGTCGGGGTGATATCCCTGTCTGGGGTCTTCATGCTCAAAAAGATGAGTACCATCGAAGGTCGCTAAACCG
The DNA here is from genome assembly GCF_014077465.1 of Colwellia sp. BRX10-4. NCBI lineage: Bacteria > Pseudomonadati > Pseudomonadota > Gammaproteobacteria > Alteromonadales > Colwelliaceae > Colwellia > Colwellia sp. BRX10-4. The sequence continues at coordinate 13,267 of NZ_JACGVZ010000013.1, read as the reverse complement.
TGATTATCACTTGGAAAATGTCCCGGTACCCAATCAATCAATAAGCCTAAATTGGCTTGATGACAGGTATCAACAAAATACTGAAAGTCAGCTTCATTACCAAACCGAGCTGTTGGTGCAAACAAGCCAACGGGTTGATATCCCCATGAACCATCAAATGGAAATTCACTGACTGGCATCAGCTGAATATGGGTAAAGCCCATTGATAAAGTGTAAGGAATAAGCTGGTCAGCTATCTGACGGTAATTTAAAAATTCGTTATTTTTATCTCGGCGCCAAGAGCCTAAATGGACTTCGTAAATTGAAATTGCAGCGTTTCTACTGTTATGTTTTTCACGTTTAGCTAACCAATCTTGGTCTTGCCAAAGGTAATTGTCTTTTGCACTGATAATTGATGCTGTGTCAGGACGGTATTGGGCTTGGTTGCCATAAGGGTCGGCTTTAAATGGTAACATGTTGCCGTTTTTGTCTTTAATCGCATACTTATATTGTTGCCCAACTGACGCTTGTGGGATAAATATATTCCAATAGCCACTAGCGACATCGCCCAAGGTGATATTTTGCATGGCATGGCTACGTTCATCCCAGTGATTAAAGTCACCAAGCAAAGAAACATGACTGGCATTAGGTGCCCAAACAGCAAACGAAACACCCTGAATTTTTTGGCCATTAAGGGTTTTATTTTGCTGATGAGCGCCTAATTTCTCGTAAGGTTTTTGATGATTACCTTGTTGCAGCAGGTAAATATCAAGCTCCCCTAAGGTAGCTGAAAACTGATAGGGATCGTCAATTAACCATGATGCGTTTGCATAGGTTAGCTTAAGTTTATAAGTGAATAATTTTTTACGACGTAGCTTCAGTGAGTAAAGTCCACTGTGATGAATTTTCACCAACTTACCTAATGATTTTATCTGTGCATTACTATTAAGTTGCGCTGATTTTTTATTAGGGGCTATGGCCATTATCTCAACAGCGTCAATATCGTTAAGGTGAGGAAAGTAGCAAGTGATCCGTAAATAACAAGTGTTTTGGTCAGCATTTAACCCTAAAACTTCGTAAGGTGTCTTATGGCAAGCGCTGACTAAAGCTTTGATGTCATTTACAGATAAACTCATATGTTTTCCTCAGTTTTCTTAATAATTAATGCTTAAGCGCTCGGTGTTAAAAACCAAATGTTTTTCACATAGTCTTCAATCGAGCGATCAGAATTAAATTTACCCATGAACGCTGTATTTAAAATGGCCATTTTTGCCCAACGTTTTTTGTCTTGATAAGCGACACCTAAAGCTTGTTGAGCGTCACTGTAGCTTTCAAAATCAGCCAGCACTTTGTACGGATCGCCACCTCCAAGGAAACTTTGTTTAATCGAAGATAATTCTCCCATATGACCTGGCGTAAAGTAGTCCGTGTCTAACCAGTCTAAACAGGCTTTGATTTCATTATTCGTTTCATAAAAGTGATAAGGGTTGTAGCCGATGTTATCTAGGGCTTTAACTTCATCAACGGTTAAGCCAAAGATGAAAATATTGTCGTCGCCAACTTCTTCAGCTATTTCAATGTTTGCGCCATCTAAAGTTCCAATGGTTACGGCACCGTTGAGAGCGAGCTTCATATTGCCAGTACCAGAGGCTTCTTTACCTGCTGTTGATATTTGCTCTGAAACATCGGCTGCCGGAATTATTTTTTCGGCTAAACTGACCCGATAGTTAGGTAAAAACACCACTTTTAATTTGTCTTTAATGCGGGAGTCATTATTGATTTTTTCAGCAATTTTATTGGTTGCGTAAATAATTTCTTTGGCTAACTGATAGCCCGGCGCTGCTTTTGCACCAAAGATAAATACGCGTGGTTGCATAGGTAAGTCAGGATCAGACAATAAACGGTGGTATAGCGCTAAGATATGCAATAAATTAAGGTGCTGGCGTTTGTATTCATGAAGTCGTTTAATTTGGACATCAAAAATGGCCTCTGGGCTCACATCTATACCGGTTAATGTTTTAATTTCAGTGGTTAATGCCACTTTGTTTTGATGTTTAATTGCCATGAATTTCTTTTGGAAACTGGCATTATCAGCAAGGGTTGATAATGAAGATAAGCTGTTTAAGTTTTTAGCCCAATCATCGTCAACATGCTTTGATAGTAATTCAGACAGTAATGGGTTACATGATTTCAACCAACGTCTAGGGGTAATACCATTAGTTACATTGGTTAACTTCTCTGGCCAAAGTTGGTTGAATTCTGGGAATAGATCTTTTTTTACTAAGTCTGAATGGATTTGAGCAACACCGTTAACTTTATGTGAAGTAATGACACATAAATGTGCCATACGCACTTTACGTTGTTCACCTTCTTCAATAATTGAAAGGTGAGCGCGCATTGCCTCGTTGTTTGGCCACATCGCATTCACTTCATCATTCAAAAATGCTTCGTTGATACGATATAAAATAGTTAAATGGCGTGGTAATACGCGCTCAAATAATGAAACAGACCATTTTTCTAACGCTTCAGGTAACAGGGTGTGGTTAGTATAAGAAAATACTTTACCGGCTAATTGCCAGGCGTTTTGCCATGAGAAGTCATACTCATCAAGTAATACGCGCATTAACTCTAAAATGGCAATGGTAGGGTGGGTATCGTTAAGTTGGATCGCTACTTTTTCAGCAAAGTTTGTACTACTTCCTTGGGTAAGTGGACCAAACTGCAGCTGATAACGACTAATAATGTCTTTAATTGAACAAGCACAGAAAAAGTACTGTTGAATAAAGCGTAATTCATTACCCGCATCGTGTTCGTCATTAGGATAAAGGACTTTAGATACAGTTTCAGCATTGACTTGATCGTGGTGGGCTTGTAAATAGTCACCCTGATTAAGGGTATCCCAGTCAAAGGCAGAGTCTGCGCGACATTCCCATAAGCGTAAAGCATTTACGGTTGACGAGTTATAGCCAACAATAGGAATATCCCAAGGAACCCCTTTGAGCATTTTTCCTGCACGCCAAACCGATGTTAAACTACCGTTGGTTTGTGCTTGTTGTTCAACATAACCATAAACGGGGATAAGCTGGATAGATTCAGAACGGCAAATTTCCCAAGGACTACCAAACTCACGCCACATATCAGGCTGTTCTATTTGGTGTCCGTCTTTAAAACTTTGTTTGAATAAACCATGTTGGTAATGAATGCCGTAACCCATAGCGTTGTAATCAAGTGTCGCTAATGAATCAAGAAAACATGCAGCTAAACGGCCTAATCCACCATTACCTAGTGCTAAATCAGCCCCTTCTTCACATAAGTCGGCTAAATCAAAACCGAGTGATTTAAGGGCCTTTTCGGTATTTTTATATAAATCTAAATTATGTAAGTTGTTAGAGAGTAGTCGCCCCATCAAATATTCAAGTGACAGGTAGTTAATACTTTTAGTCGCTGATTTTGCTTGTTGAACCTTACTTGCTTGCAGTTTATTAATAATAATTTCATTAAGCGCCATTGATGTCGCTTGCCAATAAGCCTGCTTGTTTTGTGGTGTGTTTTTGTAGGCGTCTTCACAAATAACGCGATCACCTAAGGTACTATTCAAATGGTGCTGAATGCGTTTTTTTAACTCTGTGGCGGTAATATCAGCGGTGCTACTTTTTATTTTTTTATTTATCATAATAAATTTTTATCATCAAAAACCGTCTTCTTCGTTGCTGACGTTTTGATTTGTTTCCTGTTTATTTAAAATCTGTGGCGTATATATAGGACTTTATTCATCCTTATTTTTTATTTGCATCAGTTGTACGAATTTTTTCCACAATAAATAACGTGATGATTAAATTATGCCGATGTTAGAAATTAGAGCAATAAACTACATACGTATGCATGATGGATTTATGCACTATTTGCCATGCATACGTATGCATTTTTGATGATTATTGGCGCTTAATGAAAAGTTCAGGGTGATGACTTACTCGCTACCATTAAAATTTAATGAAAGTCGTCGTTTATCAGCTGAGTAATTTTTTGCTTTACTCTTAATAAGGTATACAAGGCTAGAGGGCTAAGTTAGTATCTAAGTAGTATATTTATTAATAAGTTATTGGTTAATTTAATGGTTAAAGCTAAAAATACTTCGTTTGATATTGCTTATCGTGCGGGCGTTTCTCAGTCAACAGTCTCAAGAGCACTACGTAATAGTCCGTTAGTAAATGAAGAAACACGGCTACGTGTTCAAGCCATTGCCAAAGAACTTAATTACAAAGTAGATAAAAACGCCAGCAGTTTACGTACTCAACGTAGTGTCACCATTGCCTTGTTATTGTTTGAAGACCCAACCAACGATGACTCATTAATCAATCCTTTTTTTATGTCAATGTTAGGCAGCATTACCCGAGCTTGTGGTAATAAGGGCTATGATTTATTAGTCTCTTTTCAGCAAATGAGCCACGATTGGCATGCTGACTTTGAAGATACCCGTAAAGCTGACGGGATAATTTTGTTGGGTTACGGTGACTACACCGATTACGAAGAAAAGCTTGTTCAGTTAATAGAGCAAGAAACCCATTTTGTTCGTTGGGGGGCTGAAGTAAAAGACCTCGATGTTGTTTCTGTCGGTTGCGATAACTTCCAAGGAGGCTATCAACTCACCGAACATGTCATTAATAATAACCGCAAAAAATTTGCTTTTCTAGGCGGTATTTCAACGGGCTCTCCTGAATTTTTAGATCGTTATTTAGGTCATTGTAAAGCGCAAACTGATCACGACTTAGTCGTTAATACCCAACTTCAATTTGACGCGATTTCTACCGAAGAATCTGGCCATAACGCTGCATTAAATCTTATCAAGGGTGGTGAAAGTTTTGATGCTATTATGGCAGCCAGTGATTTAATTGCCGTGGGCGCCATGCGCGCTTTGCAAGAACACAATATGCGCGTACCCGAAGATATAGCCGTGTTTGGTTTTGATGATATTCCGGTTGCTAGTTTTACTTTTCCGACCTTAACTACGGCTAAACAAGATACGATGTTAGCAGGGGAGTTATTAGTAGAGAAGCTTTTAGCACTAGTGAATGGTGAAGAAGCAAAAACAGAGTTGATGGCAACCACACTTGTGGTTCGTCAATCTTGTGGCAGTGGTAATTGATGTTTTATAGCGTTTATATAGGTTAGTTTTTCACTAAAAAATTTTAGGTAGAGCCCTAACCTACAAACAAAAGCGAGTAGAGGTTACTCGCTTTTTTCTTTGACAAAATAAACGGAAACAGCGCCAAGTACCATAGAGACACCCGCTAAGATAATAATATTTATTGCCTGATTTTCAAAAACTGAATTTAATATCCAGCCAGCAAAAATTCCTGAGATAATTTGTGGCGCGGCAATGGTAAAGTTAAAAATCCCCATGTATACACCGGTTTTGTTGGCAGGTAATGCACCAGCAAGTATTGTGTAGGGCATTGCTAAAATAGCCGCCCAAGCAATACCTACACCTATCATAGGAATAAATAAAGTAACCGCGCCTTGTGGCACCGTGATTTCGGTGATCAATAAATTGACTAAAGTTGGTTCAGGGTTATTGATAAACATAAAGCTTAAATAACCTAAGCCACCGGCGAGTAAGGAAAACGAGTAAACCGCTTTTCGGCCAAAGGTATTGGCAAGCTTGGCCAGCACAACTGAGAAAAACGCCGCAAACAAAGAATACGCTGCAAACAAAATACCTACCCAGTCACCTGCTGCGCCTTTTGCTGCAGCGATATCATTGGGAATACCACCAACAGAGCTGATATAGGTTGGGTCAAACCATTTTACGTCTATGCCCCAAACCTGTTGAGCAATGGCTGGCATGGTATAAACCCACATTATAAATAGAGAAAACCAAGAGAAAAACTGTACGAGTGCTAAACGCTTCATTACCTCAGGCATAGTTTTCATTAAGCCAACGAAGTCAGTTAGTTTTTCAATTAACGACTTTTCAATGGCTTGTTCTTTGGCAACTTGTTCAGCATCCATTCCTTTGAATTCATAATATTCTTTAGGTGAATATTCTTTAGTTTTAAAAACCGTCCATAACACCGAGCCTAATAAAACCGTGGCGCCAATATAAAATGCCCAAACAACAGATGGAGCAATACTACCTTGCTGTGAGGTATTCTCTAAACCAACAACATTTGTAAGAACAAATGGCAGTATAGAGCCGATAACGGCACCAATATTAATCAAAAAGGCTTGGATAGCATAACCCTTGTTCATTTGATTATCGGGCACCATATCAGACACTAGCGCTCTAAAAGGTTGGAAAGCGATATTAAAAGATGCGTCCATAACCGCTAACATCATCGCACCAAAAATCATTGGCGTGATAACAGAGACAAATAACGGCGCGTTTGGCATTAATAACATACCGACAGTTGCGCATATGGCACCGATTAATATATAGGGGTTACGGCGACCAAACTTATTCCATGTTCTATCTGACGCTGCGCCGACGAGAGGTTGGATAAGTAAACCCATAATAGGAGCGAGCAACCAAAATAAAGATAAAGAGTGCAGGTCAGCACCCAAGTCTGAAAGTATTCGACTGACATTAGCGTTTTGTAAAGCAAAGCCAAATTGAACGCCCAAAAAGCCGAAGCTAACATTCCATATTTGCCAAAAACTGAGTTGAGGTTTGTTTTTCATTTATTATTTTTCTTATGAGAGTAACACACGATGAAGTCATATAATCACAACCAAAAAACTGACACAACAAATTACATACGTATTCAGCATGATATAAACAGGTAATATTATTATTTAAACGCAGCGAAAGTTTTTATGTAAATAGTCAATAATGGTAAATTATCGCTAAATAGCTGTTTTTTTCGCACACTTGTTGATTTATCGAACATAAAGAAGAAATAGTAAAATTAGTGCTTTACAAATGTTATTGCAGGTCTTAATATCTGCCCCGTCTTCAAGCAAGCAATTGTTTTAAGACATTCAGGTGAGATGGCTGAGTGGTCGAAAGCACTGGTCTTGAAAACCAGCAAGGGTTTATAGCCCTTCTAGAGTTCAAATCTCTATCTCACCGCCAAACAAAGAGAAGCCCGTTACGAAAGTAACGGGCTTTTTGTTTTTTAATAATTAGAAATTTTAAATAAGGGTTTATAGAACTAAACCTTCGAGTAGAGTTCAAATCCACTCTCACCGCCAAACAAAGAAAAACCGCTAATCGAAAGATTAGCGGTTTTTTGCTTATAACAAGTTAAATCTATTTAGTAATAATAATTAAAGAACACCTTAACAGGTACTTTAGATACCAATACAAAAGGAAGGTCACTTTACACAGTACCTTTTAATCTTTTATGCAATGTCATAAGATTAATACCATGTTTTTATTGTATCTTAGCTAGTGTAAACCCTTGTTCTCTTGGCTCTCTGGCTTGAGTCGTATTCTTAGTCGTTGAGTGATTAGAAAAGGGCGTCCATAAAATTCAGAATAAATAGCAAGTTTGCTTTAGCTAGACATAGACTGACAAATGGGCCAGAACATAGTATTAAAACAACAAAAATACTGCTTGAATTTTTAAAACCTACCATTATTCCGTTCCAACCTAGGGCAATACGCGAAGTAAAAATAATGGTTACGTAGCAAAGTATGGCTTATCTAGAAATATTACAGAGGAACTTCATATAAAAATAATGGAGTTGAGCCATCGTAGAATAAGTGGAAAAAATATTGCTGATATTTTTTACCTGTAGGCAAAGCAACAATTAACAGAGTTCTAAGCGCGAATAAGTAGCTAGTTTTAGGATATCGCTGCAAGCATGTCATTGTCAGGTACTGATCTTAGTGGTTATGTGGAAATAGATAATTCTTATTCCACATAACTCATGCCAATTAATCGTTTATATTTTAAATTGTTTGATTTGGCTTGTAAGTCCTTCACCTAATCTGGCCAATTCATTACTTGTTGTCGATACCTGTGACGTTGATGCTGATGATTCAATCGTTAAGTTTTGCACATTAACAACATTGCGGTTAATTTCTTCAGCAACAGAAGATTGCTGTTCAGCAGCGGTTGCAATCTGACAATTCATATCATTAATAGAAACTATTGATGATATGATGAGTGTGAGAACATCGCCTGTTTCATCAATTTTTTCCACCACTTGCAGTGCTTGCTCATGGCTTTTATTCATACTGGCAACAACGTTGAGGGTACCAGTTTGTATTTTATCGATCATTGTTTCAATTTCTAAAGTAGATTGCTGAGTGCGCTGCGCTAGCGTACGAACTTCATCTGCAACAACTGAGAAGCCACGCCCCTGTTCTCCAGCACGAGCCGCTTCAATAGCCGCATTGAGTGCTAATAAATTTGTTTGATCAGCAATACTTTTAATTACATCTAATACAGAACTAATATTGTCACTATCAACTTTGAGTTTATGAATCTCCTCTGAGGATTTATTAATTTCATCTGTTAATAGACCTACTGATGCGACAGTTTTTATTATAAGATCACCACCTTTTTCAGCATAAGAGTTGGCCTCTACTGCTGAACTAGCGGCTTGAGCGGCGTTGCTGGCTACGTCCTGTACCGTTACTGTCATCTCATTCATCGCCGTAGCGACTTGTTCAGTTTCACGACTAAGATTTTCTACTCCTTGGCCTGTTAATTGGCTAACAGTTGATAACTCTTCTGCGGCTGCTGAAAGCTGATCAGAGGAATCTGTTACTTCACTAATTACTTTACGTATTTTGGCAACAAATTTATTAAAAGCGCGTGCGAGATCACCTGTCTCATCTTTAGCACTTTCGTCAATAACTACGGTCAAGTCGCCTTCGCCTTGAGCAATATCTTCCATTCGAGACAATATTTTTTGCAGAGAACCACTGATATTCATTGCTATATATAGGGCCATAATGATACCTACAACAATGGCTATAAAAGTAATAATCAACATGAAATTACGCGATGTAGAGTATTTCTCAGAACTACTGATGGCATCATCTTCCATCTCACGTTCTGCTTTTTTTACTAGGCTAGTCATTAAAGCGCCGGCTTTGTCACTTAGTTCTCGTCCTTTATTCGATGATAGTTCAAAGGCACGATGGTTACCGTTTTCACGTGTAGCATTTCTTACTTGCTGATGTAAAACTAGATATCGATTGTACTTTTTTATAAAACTATCAAGTACTGGTTTGTCTTCATTAGAAACAATCAATTTTAATTGGGATAAGCGGTCAGAAATATCAAGTTTCCTCTTGTTAATCTTGATAGCGAACGCTTCTATGTCTGTTAAATCAGTCGAAAGAATCATGTTTTTTTCGTCACGATGAATTTCTACTAAGTTCCGATTAATGCGGGCTGAAAGTTTAATTTGATCTGCTGCGAGGCGAACCAAATCTAATTTATTGGATGAGTTTAAAGCATTGTTTGCAAGTTCTACCAAGGACCTAATTTCTTTAGATGCAGCATCGAAGGCTTCACGGGCTTCACCCTTAGATAATTTTCCTGCCACCTTGTTAGAGTTTAGTCTAGCGAGTGTCCGTACTTCAGCATTAATCGTTATGTATTCATCCCAAAGGTTAGAAAACTGATCTAATAACGCCTTGCCATCATCATCAATCAAAGCCCTTAGTTTGATCCTACGTTCAGTCATTTCAATATTTTCTGTAGCGGTATTGGCAGAAAACACGTCCATTTCTTCTTTAGTTTGAGCTAAGATAATATTTTTTTCTGCTCTCGAAATAGCTAACACGTTTTGGTTTATACGTGCCGACAGTTTTACTTTTTCAGCTGATACATCTACAGCTCCTTTGAGTAACTTATTTATACTGGACATCCCAGTAATACCCGACCAGGCAATTATACTTAACAATAAAATTAAAACACTATAGCTGACAATAAGTTTCGTTTTTATTGAATATACTTTTAAATTTTTCATTTGAGGTTCTAGATTATAAAGAAAAATAATATACATCATTTATATCAAAAACATTAATAACTAAATGTATCAATATTGATAAATAACTTTTATATTTATTATAATAAAAGTAATAAAAGTAATAAAAGCTTTAATACGTCTCAAAATATCGCATCTTTAAACTATCAAAGTGGTGACTTTAAAACCTATGCTAGGCTTTAGAGTTAAATACCTTATTAACAGAAATTGTGGATAGTTATATTTTGCGTAACTCTCTGATAACTCACTGACCCGAGAATGAAGGTTTAATGGTAGGATTTGGTAACGGTAAGTTTTAGCAACCCTTGTCTTTAAAAGTTGCTTAACCACTTCAAATCATCAGGCACATGGTGTTTTGCACTATAACGGCTAACCGACTTCTTCTAAATCGTTGACCACAAATTGTAAGGGCGGGAGTCACCAATTTATCAGAATTATCCTTGGTAAAAGTTACTTTATGGTTAAATGCTATTTGATTTTCCTGATTTATTAGCCCAAATAGCATATTAGGTACTAAATTTTTTTTTATATCAGTAATAAAAGGTGTTATTTTGTGAATACCTAAATATCTCAGTTGTGACCTTGGACTATATAATCGAAAACATGAGTGTTTGTTGTAGGAAACTTCTCTCTTTTTTCAAAATATCAGTCTTTAGAATGGTGTGAGTTTGATGGAAAGTATACAAGTTAAAGAGTACGTGAAGCATTATTTTCCAGAGTTCTATTTTTATCGCACTACTATATCCTGTAAGTTACACAGATAACTTATTAATTTTAATTTTTAAAGTACTCTTGTTAAGTGTGTGCGTTCATTTTTTTCATTAGGTTAATCATTGTTTATATTTTATATTGAGCCTATTTGAGCTCATTGGCTTTTCGGTATTTACCTTGATAGTCAAAAAGTCTGTTTTTGACACGCCAGTAGAATTTTTGTTTTCTACCAATGACAAAGTCAGGACACGGTAAAATGTTAGCTAACGTTAATGCCTGTTCAAGTGTAGTCACTTCAAACGATTCAGTAGAGCCCAGCTGAACACTAATTTTAGCGCTAAGGCGTTTAGAAAAGATATCATTGAACGCTTTAACTTGATTGGGCTTAGCGAAGTCAAAAGATTCATTGAGTTCAACGCCTTCTTCATCATGGTAAGTGATTTTTAACTTATCAGCTCCCTTATCACTCACTTTCGTTAAATTAAGACCTGCGCAACGTATAATTTTTGAATCTTTAAGTTGCAGTGCTTTTTTTAACATATCATCGGGGTCAACCAAGACTTCATGACACTGTAAACAGTTACGAGCAGCTATGTCATTTTCACCACCGCAGTGTGGGCATTCTTTAAATACAAAACGATAGTCACATTGGTTATCTGACCCTTGTTCTTCAATCAAGCCTTGGCATCGTCGGCCGTAGTGTTCCACTAGATAGCCGTCATCATCACAAATGCCCCAAAATAAATTGGGAAATTCACAACTGGGGCAAATAACTTGCACCGGCTGACTTTTACTATTCGGCTTTTTCTCACCAACTTCGGGATGATAGAGGTCAAATTCATTGCCCGTATAGTCAATGACTAAGCAATCTTTTTTGTTATCACTCAAACGCAGACCACGACCGATGATTTGCTGATAAAGACTAACTGATTGGGTTGGGCGTAATATCGCAATCATATCGACATGTGGTGCGTCAAAGCCAGTGGTTAATACTGAAACATTAACCAGGTATTTAATTTCTTTACGCTTGAATGCCTTAATTAACTTGTCGCGTTCAGTGTTGTCGGTAGCACCGGTAATTAATGCACTTAATTGGGCAGGTAAATAACTGAAGACTTCCTTTGCATGCTCAACTGTAGCGGCAAATATCATAATACCTTGACGTTTATAGCCTAACTCAATGACCTGCTCAATAATGCCTTGAGTCACCCGGGGATTTTTGTTCAATAGATGATTGATATCCACAGGACTATATTCACCAGAGGCGTTTGCTCGCAGACTACTAAAATCATAATGTTCTATGGTGGCATCGACTAAATTAGGTTCGGTTAAATACTGGCGTTTAATTAAGTAACGAAGGGGTAGTTCATAAATACAGTGCTCAAAAGGTCGCTTTTCTTCACTTCGCATGAAACCACGGTAATGTTTTTTATAAATCCAGCCCATACCTAAACGATAAGGGGTTGCGGTTAAACCCAATAATTTAACATCGGGATTAACTTGCATCAATTTTTCAATAATTTGTTGATACTGGTTAGTATTGGACAGCTTGCTTGCTTTTTCTTGTGTTTGCTCTTTGGGCTCCCCTTTAGCTTTGTCCTTAGCAAGCTCAGTGCTGGCTAAGTTAACTCTATGACATTCGTCAATAATAATTAAAGAGTAGGGCTCACTAAAGTCATCTAAATTGCGAGCTGCCGATTGTATGCTAGCGAACGTGACTTGGTGCTGAGTTTCTTTCAGTTTTAATCCGGCCGAATAAATACCGGCGGTAACACCATAGCTTTCATATTTTTGATGATTTTGCTCGACCAATTCTTTCACATGGGTGAGTACCAGTATTTTTCGCTTTGCCAATCGAGCAAGCTCGGCAATTACCAGACTTTTACCTGAGCCTGTAGGTAAAACAATCACCGCAGATTCGTTGGTTTTTCGAAAGTGTTTAAGCACCGCCGAAACAGCTTCTTGTTGATAATCTCTAAGTTGAAAAACTTCCACGCAGTGCTCTTGCCTTAATAGGGAAATAAAAACGGCCATAATAGCAAAGTAGTGGATAAGTCCAAAATTTAAAACTAACTTTAAACCTTGATTAGTTTGTAGGAGTTAATCTAATAGTAGGGTTTAATAAAAGACTAATATGCTGCGCATTACTGGGAACACCATTGAGGTAATTGAGCCTTTGTATGATTTTTTTGCAAAAAATTATACAAAGTAGTACTGATAGGTAGCTTTACAGTTTCTTCTTAGTAACTAGGGAGTCCTTCATAAAAATCAAACAGACAATTTATCTGTTTAATTTATTATCTATAATGATCATGAATTTACTCTAGTGGAAATTTATTGAATAAAACCAGTGCCCATAGACGTCCCATTCTTCACACAAAATATAGAAAAACCGATAACCAAAAGTTTAATGTTTTTTTGTTTAATAACGCTAAAATTTTTATAGCAAGGGGTATATAAAAAAGCAGTTATTAAAGTACGAAGCTTTTACATTTTAGTAATATATGAAGGTTGAACAAATGAGTGTTAGGAAAGGATTTACAATCGATCTTAAACGACTAGGTTGCCGTCATTTTTGGTGGTGTATTTATCTCTTAAAATGCTTAAAATCAGGCTAAAAAATTGTACA
>NZ_JACGVZ010000036.1:0-24312 GCF_014077465.1 Colwellia sp. BRX10-4 | reverse complement strand
CAGCTGAGATCAAGAATATAAAACCTCTAGTCTATAATGTGGCATTAGTTAGCGTTAACAGGTTACTCTATTAACTTATCAAAAAAAATGCTCATAATGAAGATTAACTATTTAGGGATCTTTAGTTTAAGTTTTGATTACTTAACATGAGACTGTCTTTTTGATATTCAGCGCCAGTTAGGCGCTATTTATTTAAATAAGCGATAAAGTTATTGATTGTAATGAAGTTGAATGACTAGTTAACATAAAACTCTATATACTATAATCTAAGAGGATTAGTACCAAGTGGTCAATTTGTATTTAGGATTGTGATGAAAGTTAAGTTGAAGTCTGACGAAAAAATTAAAAAAATTAGCGATAAAGAAATATACCAAGAAATTTTTGATGCAATATTATCGTTTCGTTTACGCCCAGGTACTCGGCTGACTGAAGAAAATTTATCAAAAATATTCAATGTGGGTCGTACAACGATTCGTAGTGCTCTACTGCGACTTTCTCAAGACCATATTATTGAAATTCAACCGAACAAAGGGGCATTTATCGCAAGTCCGACCGTTAAACAAGGTAAAGATATTCTTGAAGCTCGAAAATTAATTGAAGTAGAGATTGTTAAAGATGTCATTAAGCATGCAACGCATAGTGACTTCGACTTATTGAAAAAAATAGTTAAATCAGAAGAAAATAATATCGAACGTGAACATATGGTTGAAGGTATTCAACTCGGTGGCGACTTTCATTTAATGCTGGCGAAGATATCAAAAAACACCACGCTTGAACGCATTCTGACAACCTTAATACCGCAAACCTCTTTAGTGATTGTACTGTATGAAAACCCTGATGCGCCAAAATGCTCGCATTTTGAACACTTCGAGCTTATCGACGTAATGGAAAAAGGTCAGGTTGAAAAAGCTACAGCACTTATGTATCAACATATTCATAGTATTGAGACGCGTTTAAATTTAGATGAAAAAGAATTTACTAGCGATTTAGTTGATATATTTAAAAAACGTTAATGCGTTAACGGTGAGATATTTGGTTAAAATATGGCAACAATAAAAATTACTGATGATGATTTAGTCAATACACAACAAAAAGCTAGGCTATTAAACAAAAATAAAATAATAAAAGCTGCTGAACAAGAATTTAAGAAATATGGCTTTAATGGTGCGTCCATTGCGCGTATTGCGAAAACGGCAATGTTACCCAGAAGTAACATTCATTATTATTTCACGAATAAACTCGCGCTTTATGGTGCGGTGTTAACTAATATTATCAATTTATGGAATCAAGCTTTTGCTGATATAAAGCCCAATGATGACCCAGCAAAAGCAATTGCAAGCTACATAGATGCGAAAATAGAGTATTCAAGAACTAATCCTACTCCTTCAATTATTTTTGCTAGTGAGTTACTGCATGGCGCGCCTTATTTAAGTCAATATTTGAAAACAGATTTTAAACAGTGGATCACTGACAAAGCTAACATCATTCAATCATGGCAAGCGCAAGGTAAGTTAGATGAGCAAATATCAGCTTATCATTTGTTGTTTACTATTTGGGGGGCTACTCAACATTATGCGAACTTTTCAGTTGAGATTGAAGCTGCTTTGGATAGGCCATTGACCAATAGCGACTTTGATGATGCTAAAAGAACAATAAAACATATCATTTTAAAAGGTTGTGGTATGCAGCTTGTTGAGAAGTGCTAACAATAGATATAACTTTTATAATTTCAATCCTTTCCTTTAGAAAAATCACCTATATTATTCAGAAACATAAAGTTATTTAAATTTTTTGGCTTTAGTTTATGGGTAAAAACACTTGTCTGTACTGATAACTAATTGTAAACAAGATTGTTGACAATTTTGTTTTTGTTTTATATGCTAAGTTGATGTTTAGTAATGAATGTAAATTACACAACACAAGCCTTAAGCTATAGTTAAGTTGGCAAATTAAGCCGCGCTATAAATGCAATATAAATTCTTTAAAAGGGTCAGAAATTTGGAAGCGTATTTGTTTGATGTATTAAATTTTTTAGTGCGAAGTTTTCATATAATTACCGGCATAGCTTGGATTGGCGCATCATTTTATTTTGTTATGCTAGATAATTCATTACATACACCTAAAAATCCTGCAGATACCAAAAATGGTGTTTTTGGTGAGTTATGGGCGGTACACGGTGGTGGTTTTTATCATTCGCAAAAATACATGTTGGGTCCCAAAAACCAGCCTTTAGACGATAATCTTCATTGGTCTAAATGGGAAGCATATACAACGTGGATCA
The DNA here is from genome assembly GCF_014077465.1 of Colwellia sp. BRX10-4. Lineage (NCBI taxonomy): Bacteria > Pseudomonadati > Pseudomonadota > Gammaproteobacteria > Alteromonadales > Colwelliaceae > Colwellia > Colwellia sp. BRX10-4. Next base: position 22,031 of record NZ_JACGVZ010000036.1, on the reverse strand, counting down.
GTGGTTTCTTTTTAATGGCTATTGTCTACTGGTATGGCGCTGATATTTACCTTATTGATACAAGTGTTGCTGATATATCGCAAAGCACAGCCATTGCAATTAGCTTAGGCTTTATGTTTGGTGGATACCTTATTTACGACTTCTTATGTAAATCTGCTTTAGCTAAAAATGATTTAGTTTTAGGTGTTGTAATTTTTGCACTTGTCTCTGCCGCCGCTTATGCATTAACACACATATTTAGTGGTCGTGGCGCTTTTATGACCTTTGGTGCCATGTTAGGTACTATTATGGCCGCTAGCGTATTCTTTGTTATTATTCCTGGCCAAAAGAAAATGGTCGAAAGGCTTATAGCAGGCGAGAAAGTTGACGCCGCCCCCGGAATAGCAGGTAAACAGCGTTCTGTTCATAACACTTATTTTACCTTACCTGTTGTCTTTGTGATGATAAGTAATCACTATGCCATGACTTATAACCATGAATATAACTGGTTAATATTAATGGGTATTTCTATGGCTGGTGCTTTAATACGGGTGTTTTTTGTTTCGCGTCATACGCCAGGAAAACCACTAACAGGAGCGTTAGTTACTGCTGTAGTTATTATGGTGGTCGTTATCTGGGCTATGGCGCCTAAGTCAATCGTCACGAACACTGATTCAACAGTATCACCAGTAGAATTCTCTCAAGTTCAAGCCATTATTCAACAGCGTTGTTCATCTTGTCATGCAGACAAACCCACTCAAGCTGGTTTTGCCGCTGCGCCTAAAGGCTTTATTTATGACACACCTGAACAAATTAAAGCGCAAGCCACCCAAATTTATCAACAAACCGTAGTCCTTAAAGCTATGCCTATAGGTAACTTAACCAAAATTACTGACTCAGAGCGGAAGTTAATTGCACTGTGGTACCAACAACGTCAAACAACAAAAGAGTAATGTAACCTTTACTTTATACAACTAAATAATCACGGAATAAAAAGTTACAACAAAACAAAAACTGAGAAGATAAATGAACATGATAACCACAGTTATTAGTACTACCTCGTTTCTATTGTTTGGTTTGAGTGTTGCTACAACACAAGCTGCTACTTTTAGTACAATTAAAGTAGCAAGTTTATAGGACACAGGACATGATAAACCAAGCCCTGATGGCAATGAAGTAACGTTCACTATTGCAAATTCAACAGGCTTTACTTGGGGTGATAGCTATTGTTGTGCCGATGTAACCCTTGCCAGTGATGTTAATTGAACCTGTGTACAGATCTCGAGTTTGGTCCTCGCTATCACCTCTTTAAAACTGATCATAACGATGCAATTAAAGAGCTTACACCCTTGTTCAAGCTGATATTACCTCTAACAAGTTCACTTCAAAGATATTAAAAATGGCAGGTGATTCTGTTTCTAGTGCAAATTTACAGGTTTTTGTAACCCATGGACAACAAGGCTTTAATTTTCATGCAGTAATTTGGCATATGCCCTTAATATAAGAAAAAAGACCGATTTTTTATTGGCTTTGACAGGGTCGGTGCTGGCAAACATTGTGATGAACTTACTTTAGAAAACGAAACTATTGAGTTGACATTAGTATGAGTAAAATAGATATGAATAATTACCCTCGAGATATGAAAGGATACGGAGAGCATGCACCTAACGTTACTTGGCCGAATAAGGCAAAAGTGGCGGTGCAATTTGTGATCAACTATGAAGAAGGAGCCGAGAATTGCATTTTACATGGTGATAATGCCTCGGAAACTTTTCTATCAGAAATCATTGGCGCACAACCGTTTGTTAACGAACGGCATATGAACATGGAGTCTTTTTATGAATATGGCAGCCGCGCAGGTTTTTGGCGATTACATCGCTTATTCTCTCAGCGGGGCTTACCTGTAACTGTTTTTGGTGTCGCGATGGCGATGCAACGTAATCCTGAAGCGGTTGAAGCGATGTTAAAAGCAGATTGGGAAATTGCCAGTCATGGATACAGGTGGATAGATTATCAAAATGTACCCATTGAAACCGAGCGTGAACATTTAAAAAAAGCGATAGCTATCCACGAGGAAATGACAGGACAAAAACCTAAAGGTTGGTATCTTGGCCGCATGAGTGAAAATACTCGACAGTTGGTTATGGAGGAGGGCTCTTTTTTATATGATGCTGATAGTTATGCTGATGATTTACCTTATTATGTCAAAGGTAAAAAAAAGCCACATTTAATTGTCCCTTATAGTTTAGATGCCAATGATATGCGTTTTGCGAGTCCGCAAGGTTTTAATTCAGGTGAACAGTTTTATTGTTACTTAAAAGATACTTTTGATACCTTGTATGCTGAAGGAGCTGATGCGCCAAAAATGATGTCTATTGGTTTGCATTGCCGCATTATTGGCCGACCAGGTCGTTTTGCAAGTTTGGTTAAGTTCCTAGATTATATTGGAAAATATAATGATGTCTGGGTGTGTAGAAGGCAAGATATTGCAGAGCACTGGTTAGCAAACCATAAAGCAGAATAAGTAGTAAGCAGAGTAAGTAGTAAATAGCTAAAGCTAATTATACAGCAACAACACCAAGAGCCTCAATTTAAGAGGTTTGACTGGTGTTGTTGTTAACAGATTGAGCATAGGGTAAAAATATTACAATGCCCCCCTCAAAAGAAGTAAGTTGAAACAAAGGTTACACTAGCAATAAAACCACGATGATCTGTTTTTCTAACCGCTAAAAAAGGCATAGTTAACGCACCAAAAATGTCTGCTCCCATAAAATAACTAGCCAACATACTCGCACTAACGGTACATAATAATTTGCGTTAGCGTCAAAATGCCAAGATGAGTTGGAATACGATTTAACAATGGTGGTTTATCTTGTTAGCCCTTTTATTTGAAAAGTAGTCTGCCACATGGAGCATGATAACGTACTTTCCAACTTCAATCTTGGTGTCGTCAAGTAATAACTCGTCTGTTTGTGACCGTCAGTATTAGTCATTAAACCAGTAAGCGTATGATTATTATGTTTTTTATGTGCGTTACTCGCATTATAGGTCAACTTTTTGGTAAATTACACGTGATTATTAAGGTATTTCATTAAGCATAAATATTGTTTGACCTTAATAGATTTGACTTAAATGTTAATTGTCAACAATTACGTTTACAATTAACTGCCTTTGTTGACAGATGTTGTGAATTTGTTTACATTCATCAACATTGCAGCTTTAGATAAAGACAATTATCAGCGAAGACCTCAACACATAATTAACATAACAATCAACGTATGATTAAGGAATAAGTGGTTAAGTAAATGACAATATATCAACAGAAAAACTTGCTAAAAGTCGATATTGATTTAGTAAAATTCATAGAAGACGAGGTTTTACTCGGCTTAAACATTTCTGCTGATGTTTTTTGGAAGTCCTTATCAACAATAACTCATCAATTAGGCACTGAAAACAGAGCCTTATTAGTAAAACGCACTCAATTACAGGAACAACTTGATGATTGGAATCTCGCGCATCAAGATAATTTTGATATTGAGGAATATAAAAATTTTCTTTTTGATATAGACTATTTGAGCCCTGAAGGTGATGACTTTCTTATCACCACAAACAACGTAGATAATGAAGTCAGCTCACAAGCTGGACCACAACTTGTTGTTCCGGCCGCCAACGCTAGATTTGCATTAAATGCCGCTAATGCGCGCTGGGGAAGTTTATACGATGCCCTTTATGGAACTAATGTCATTAGTGGTGAAGATGGCGCTGAGAAAAAAGCAACGCATAATCCTATTAGATCAGCAAAAGTAGTCGCTTACGGCCGTCAATTTTTAGATGATCACTTTCCACTAGTCAACGGCTCACATCATCAGTCATGTGCTTATATTATTGACAATAAAAAGCTTTTAGTCACTTTAATTGATGGTCAAACCTCACTATTAAAAAATACTGAACAATTTATTGGCTTTCAGGGGGATAAGAATAAGCTCAGCTCCATTTTACTTAACCATCATAATTTACGTGTGGCGATAGAAATAGATGCAAGCTCAGCTATTGGTAAAACAGACGCTGCAAATATAAAAGATATTACTTTAGAATCAGCATTAACCACAATACAAGATTTTGAAGATTCGGTAGTTGCAGTAGACGCCAAAGAAAAAATTCATGTTTATCGTAATTGGTTAGGGCTAATGAAAGGTGACTTAAGTGAAACTATTGATAAAGCGGGTAAAATAACCCAGCGAGTATTACAAGCTGATAAAATTTATCAGGATCTTAACGGTGGTAACTTAAATTTGCCAGGACGCAGTTTATTATTCTGTCGAAATGTTGGTCACTTAATGACCAGTACTGCAATACTCGATCAAGAGGGCTTCGAAATTCAAGAGGGTATCATGGACGCCATGATAAGCACCTTAATAGCCTTACACGATTTACAAAAAAATAGTATTCACCGTAACTCAAGAAAGGGTAGTGTCTACATTGTTAAGCCTAAAATGCATGGCCCTGATGAAGTGGCTTTTGCTAACAAACTGTTTAATGCTGTCGAAGACGGTTTAAGTCTTGTCAGATATACCATTAAAATTGGGGTAATGGATGAAGAACGTCGCACAACAGTCAACCTGAAAGAGTGTATTAGAGCCGTAAAAAATCGTGTTGTATTTATTAATACTGGTTTTTTAGATAGAACGGGCGATGAAATACATACCAGTATGCTACTAGGTCCCATGGTGCTAAAAGGTGATATGAAGGCACAACCCTGGATTAAAGCCTACGAAGATTGGAATGTAGATATAGGTTTAGCTTGCGGTTTTTCCGGTAAAGCACAAATTGGTAAAGGGATGTGGGCTATTCCTGATGAAATGGCGGAGATGATGAAAATGAAAATTGCTCATCCTTTATCAGGTGCTAATACGGCATGGGTTCCATCACCAACCGGGGCCACCTTACATGCAATACATTACCATCAAGTGAATGTATTTGAAGTACAAAATAGTGTTGCGCAAAGACCTCGTGCTCGTTTAAATGATATATTAACAGTACCCTTATTAAAAAAATCTGAGCAATTGGGTAAAGAGGCAATAGAAAAAGAGCTTAATAACAATACCCAAGGTCTCTTGGGTTACGTAGTTCGTTGGGTTGATTTAGGCATGGGCGCCTCAAAAGTCCCCGACATTAACAATGTTGGCTTAATGGAAGATAGAGCGACATTACGAATTTCTAGTCAGCACATTTGTAACTGGCTAGCCCATGGTATTTTATCTGAGTCTGAAGTGAGATCTTCCTTAGAAAAAATGGCGGTTATTGTTGATCAACAAAATGCCCATGACCCTTTATATCAGCCAATGTCTGTTAACTTTGTCAGTAGTTTAGCTTTTCAAGCAGCATTAGATCTTGTCTTTAAAGGAAAAACACAGCCCAATGGTTATACCGAGCCTTTACTTCACGCTTATAGAAAAGAATTTAATGAAGCCCAAACAATAAGGAAAAACGAAAATGTCTAATAAAAGTACATATTATGCGCCTAAAGGTGGATTACCCCCACAAACACAATTGATCTCTGATCGCGCTATTTTTACCGAAGCTTACGCAATTATACCTAAAGGTGTGTTAACTGATATTGTCATCAGTTACTTACCCTTTTGGAATAATATGAGGATGTGGGTGCTGGCTCGTCCATTGAGTGGTTTTTCAGAAACTTTTTCTCAATACATAGTAGAAGTAGCACCAAACGGAGGCTCTGAAAAACCAGAACTTGATGAAAATGCTGAAGGTGTACTCTTTATTGTTGAAGGTGAAATGGATGTTACTATCGAAGGGACAAACCACTATATGACATCAGGTGGGTATGCTTATTTACCTGCTGGTGCTAAATGGACACTTAAAAATAATAGTTTAGAAAATGTAAAATTCCATTGGATCCGCAAAGCTTATCAAGTTGTTGAAGGCATCGATGCACCAGAAGCTTTTGTAACCAGTGACCATGAAGTTGAAGCTATTGAAATGCCTAATACCGGTGGTGTATGGAAAACCACCAGATTTACTGAGCAATCAGATATGCGCCATGATATGCATGTAAACATTGTAACTTTTGAACCAGGCGGCGTGATCCCTTTTGACGAAACACATGTGATGGAACATGGATTATATGTTTTAGAAGGTAAAGCTGTTTATCATTTAAACGGTGAGTGGGTTGAAGTAGAGGCGGGTGACTTTATGTGGTTACGTGCTTTTTGTCCACAATCTTGCTATGCCGGTGGCCCAGGTCCATTTAGATATTTGTTATATAAAGATGTAAATAGACATATGCCATTTATACGTCCGAGAAGTTAATCTCTTCTGTGCTTATCGTCGCTCTATGCGTACTTTTTAGTAAAATATCGAATGTGCTAATAATGTTGGATATTTTACTTTAGCCGCTGGCTAATAAGAGGTTTATATATGTCTGCTAAAGGCATCCTTGTAAGCGGAATAGGGCTTCTTATTTGCTAGCATTTATAAAATCCCTATAAACCTAGCAAAAGATGATGCTAGCTACTAAGAAATGCTTGAGGTATCTCAATTAGTAAAGTTAACTTCATTTATTGATAACTTATCGTTTGGTATTGATACTTTGCTAGTCTCTAAAAATGTAGGATTATCGGATGGCCAAGCACAACGATTAGAGATTGCACAGTGGTTGTTACGTCTAGCAAAGGTGCTGATTTTATACGAGCCAACCAAAGGCTTAGATCTAGGGAACTAAGAAGTAGTGATTATCAAACTCTCGCACGTGTAAGAAAACACAAACAGACGTTACTCGTTATTACTCATTTTTGCGACGGATTGACATTTTTACCTTAGGTAATTTTATTGACGTTTATAGGCCGAGTATAAACTTTGATAACGCAAATATTTATCATTTAGCCAACACTTATGTTGCTGGCATTACACAAATGTATTTAACCACCTCCTACCTTTTTAACGTCGACTTATAGGCTTTTAAAGTTCCCCTTAGGCTCATTAGTTCTAATCAAAAACACCTCCCATTAAGGGGATGTTTGTAAGATTACAGCTTGTTTTTGTACCTTGATCAAATTACTAATTATATTTCAATATATTAGCTTGCATATAAACCCATTCGTTTATATGCTTTTATGAGAAAGATTATTAAAAATAATTGGGTATTTAAATGAGTAAAGTTGTGTTAATTGTCGACGATAGTATTGTTTCTCGAATGATGCTCAAAGAAATTGTTAAATCTTATATACCTGGAGTCGACATCATTGAAGCTGGAGGTGGCGAGCAGTGCTTGAGCCAATTAACGGCGGAAAGTAAAATTGATATTGCGATTTTTGATTATAATATGCCTAGTATGACAGGTATAGAATTAATTTTTGCATTAGATAAACTAATTTCAATTCCTAAGCGCGCTTTGTTGACCGCAAATATTCAAGATGAAATAAAACAGCAGGCTGAGCAAGCGGGTGTTGTTTTTTTAACTAAGCCGATTACCGAAGAACTTATTAGCCATTTTTTAAATAGTTAGGGAAGCATATGAAGGATAATTTATCTCCACTTGAAATTGATGCCCTCACCGAAATATTTAATATCGGTATTGGTAGAGCAGCCAATTCCCTGAATAAAATGGTATCTCAACCGGTTGATTTAACTATCCCAAAAGTCGAAATCATCTCTAACAAAGTAGCTAAATCTAAATTGAATTTTGCTAGTGATACAGAAATTAGTGCTGTAATCCAACGATTTGAAGGTGACTTTAAAGGCCAAGCATTACTCATGTTTAGCAAAGAAAGTGGTTTGCAATTAGTGAGTACTTTACTTGGTAATAAGTTTCCTCCCGAGGCTTTGTCTGATCTTGAGCAAGATTCTTTAGTAGAAATAGGCAATGTTATTTTAAATGCTTGTTTTGGAACGGTCATTAACTTTCTTAAATCTTCAATAAAAATTGAAATGCCGGAGTTTATACAAGGAGATATTAATAAAGTCTATGTATATAGCAGCGAAAATGATTGGTCTTTATATATAAAAGTTAAGTTCTCTTTACCTGATGATAATATTGAAGGCTTTATTTCTTTTATTATGGATATTACCTCGTTAGAGATTTTTCAAGAATCTGTGCGAAAATTTGTTTTTGGCATTACTAACAAAAGTGAAGCTTAGCTCTGCTATGAATAATTTAACAAAAAATATTTTGTTTAGTTCTGTTAATGAGCTTTCCCTTGGTATTATCATTATTGATGAAAACTATCAGGTTGTTTTTTATAATCAGTGGATAAAAGATCATTCTGCAATAGTCGATGATAAAGGTTTTGGTTGTAAAATCGGTGATATTCTAGAGGGTTTTAACTATTCTCGCTTAAGTGATGCATGCAGTGAGGCATTAACGTTAGGATTGCCCACTAAACTCTCTAATACTTTTAATCCTAAACCTTTAGCGTTATTCCATAAAAGCCATGTCGGTGATAACAATTACCGTATACAGCAGCAAATATCGATTAAAAGCATCAATACTTCCCGCAATGAACGCTTATGTGAAATTCTGATCCAAGATGTGTCTAGTTCAGTTAAAAAAGAATTGATGCTGAAAAGTTTAGCCGATGAAAATAAGAAACAACAATTAAAAGCTGAATTAGCCAATCGGACTAAATCACAGTTTTTGGCTAATATGAGTCATGAAATTAGAACGCCAATGAACGGTGTTTTAGGTATGTTAAATTTATTATCAACGACCGAGCAAAGTCAAGAACAAGCTCATTTTACTCGATTAGCGCATTCAAGCGCCGATACCTTGCTTCATATTCTAAACGACATTCTAGATTTTTCAAAAATAGAAGCAGGTAAACTTGAAGTAGAATTGATTACATTTGACCTTTTAAGGAATTTAGGTGATTTGGTTCAGTCATTATCGATGAACAACAAAGATAAAAAATTAGAAATTATTCTTGATGTCACCGATGTTGCTCATCAAATGGTCATTGGTGATCCTGGTAGATTAAGACAAATCATTACTAACTTAGTTGGCAATGCAATAAAGTTTACCCCCACGGGTGAGATTGTTATTAAAGCAAAGACAGTTTTAAATGACAATGGAGATATAAAACTACATATCGATGTCATAGATACAGGAATCGGTATACCAGCGGATAAATGTTCAATACTTTTTGATGTGTTCACTCAAGTCGATGTATCGACAACACGAGAGTATGGTGGTACTGGTTTAGGCTTGTCTATTGTAAAGCAATTATGTGAATTAATGGGGGGAGGTATTACTGTTAGCAGTGTCTTTGGTCAAGGTAGCGAATTTAGTTTTAATATCCAATTAAAACCTAGCACAGAAAAATTGCAAATTCAGTTAGGTACTCATTTAAATGGAATGAGCATTCTAGTTACTGATGATAATCTTACTCATCTTGAAGTGCTTAGCAAACAACTCAGTCTTTTTGGGGCTAAAGTTATTCAAGCTAACAGTGGTAGTAAGGCATTGGCTATATTGAAGCAATACGATAGCCATTATTTTGCTATGGCTATTATTGATATGCAAATGCCGAGTATGTCAGGTAGTGAGCTAAACGCTGAGATTAGAAGAATTAAGTCACTTGATAAGCTTAAAATAGTGATGTTAACCTCAATGGATCAGATTGTTAAAGGTCCTTTGTCATCAACATCAGGATCTTCAGATTATTTATTAAAACCTGTAGTCATTGATGAGTTACTTAATATCCTAGATGCTACACTTAACAAGACACAGGCATTAAAAAAGACGGCTAGCCTTAGAAGTAATATGTTAGACAATAAAAGTCAGATCGCTAAAGCAAAAATACTGTTAGTTGAAGACAACCGAATTAACCAACAAGTTGCTCTAGGTATATTAAGAAAGTTTGATTATTCTATTGATATAGCAGTCAATGGTGTAAATGCAATCGATATCTTAGAGAAGAAAGATCCAGAAGAACCTTATGACCTAATTCTAATGGATTGCCAAATGCCAGAAATGGATGGCTATCAAGCCACTGAACATATAAGAAATAATATGAATAGTGTCTTTTTCTCGACTATTCCTATTATTGCAATGACGGCAAATACTATGAAAGGTGATAAAGAAAAATGCTTTGTATCGGGTATGAATGATTATATTTCTAAACCGATAAACCCTAAACTGTTGGAAGAGAAAATTAGTTACTGGTTGAACAAGCTTAATTAACTTTAGTAATCAACTAGTGATTTTCTTACTAGTAAAACAGAAAAATAAAAGCACAGGCCACTTTTTTAATATAGTAACTTTTTAAAGTATCGCTAAAATTAATTATCAACGCTCATTACTTATTTTATCTGAGCACTATCAAAAGCAACATTAACCTTAAATTTAAATGTTGCTAATAAGCGTTACAAGAGCTTCACCATGAAGTAAACCATATATTCATGTTTGCATTATTGACGCTTGAATTCTTCGCATAATGCAGTGATTTTTGATAAAAAGACAACTTTAGGCTCTCCAGTCGAGACTGAGCTGTCAGTTACTTTGGCGATGTTAACAATCATTATTTATACTATTAGTGCTGTTGTCGCCATCAACACTTAACATATAACAAGTGGCAAATTTTATTCTCCTTTAAATTGAAAAATAAATTTTATTATTATCGTCATCATTAAACTTCAGCTGACAATTTTGCTTCTCGCCTATAACTTGGCAGTAGGCAATCGCATCAGGTTTAAAATATTGATAAAATACGTATAACTTAGGCGACTAATCCTCAAATTTAACTATTCAATAACGCCCTAGTGAAAGGAGTACATTTAAAGATGTTAGAAATAGCAGTTATATACTTAGTTGCAGCACTTGTTGCCGTGCCGGTGGCAAAGAGACTCGGCTTAGGTTCTGTTTTGGGTTATCTGTTAGCGGGAATTTTAATTAGCCCTAACTTACTCGGCTTGGTTGGCGATCAAACCAGTGTTATGCATTTTGCCGAGTTTGGTGTTGTGATGATGCTATTTTTAGTTGGCCTGGAATTACAACCGGCCAGACTCTGGAAATTGCGCCACTCTATTCTAGGCCTAGGTGGCTTACAAGTTATAGCAACAAGCACACTTATTTTTACACTTTGTTTTTACCTATTCAGTTTGCCTTGGCAAACATCATTGGCAATAGGCTTGATGTTAGCATTGTCTTCAACAGCGATTGTTTTGCAGACATTGACAGAAAAGGGTTGGATCAAACAAGACGCGGGGCAAAATGCTTTCTCGGTACTCCTGTTCCAAGATATTGCGGTAATTCCTATTCTTGCAATATTACCACTGCTTGCCTTTCAAGACTTAAGTACAGCACAGTCTTCTGGCCATAGTTTGATTGCTCACTTACCCGTTTACGTTCAAGTGGGGGTTTCTCTTTCAGTCATTGCAGCCATTATTTTAGCAGGCAAATACATCTCATCGCCATTATTTCGTTACATTGCAGAAACAAGGTTACGTGAAATTTTTACCATTGCGGCATTATTATTAGTTATTGCCATTGCACTGATTATGGAAAAAATAGGTTTGTCTCCTGCGCTGGGTACATTCTTAGCGGGTGTAGTTCTGGCTGAAAGCGAGTTTAGGCACGAATTAGAGGCTGATATTGAACCCTTTAAAGGATTATTGCTCGGTTTGTTCTTTATAACCGTAGGTGCTTCGATAGATTTTCCTCTTCTTTTTGAGAAAATTACATTTGTTACGTTAACGGTATTAGCCCTTATAACGATTAAAGCACTGGTTCTTTTTGTGTTGGCACATTTTTTTAAGATGAAAGGCAGTCAAAAGATACTGTTCACTTTAGCTTTAGCACAAGGTGGTGAATTTGCTTTTGTCTTACTTTCATTAACAAGTAATCTACTTATCACCACACCAGAGCAGACTAAGTTAATTACACTTATCGTTGCTATATCAATGCTTTGCGCACCATTACTATTGATTTTATATGAGAAGGTATTGGCGAGAAAAACTTCTGCTACACCTGAATTTGATGCGATAAAACACCTCGAACCCACAAAAAATGTCATTATTGCTGGTTATGGACGTTTTGGCCAAATTATAGGACGTTTATTAACAGCTCAAGGCTATCATTTGTCGATTCTTGATCACAGTGCTAGCCAAATAGATTTACTCAGGCGTTTTGGTAACAAAGTTTTTTATGGTGATGCCGCCCGACAAGATTTATTAGCAGCTGCAGGGGCCCAAAATGCAAAAATGCTGGTTATTGCTGTAGACGAGCCCGATAAAACATTAGATATTATTAAATTGGCTCGTAAGCACTATCCGCATTTAAAAATTCTTGCACGCGCTATTGACCGACGACACGCTTATCAAATTATGCAGCTTGGGGTGACAAGTCTTAAACGAGAAACTTTTGACTCTGCCGTTAATTTTGGTATTGAAGCATTGGTATTACTTGGCAACGATCCGGTTGAATCGGCTAGAGCAGGAGAACTTTTTGCTGAACATGATACTGAGTCAATGACAATTTTGGCTGATAAATGGGGTGATGATAAAAGTTATGGGGTAGCGGTTAAACAACGAAGTGAAGATTTGCAACAAGTATTACAAAACGATAAAATTGAGCAAAACAAACTAAAAAATCGTCAAAAAAATAACAAATAAAAGTGCTAATAACTCGATGTTATTAGCACTTTATTAACGTATTTAGCATTTAATCGGGGAATGGTCAGTAGAATAATTAACTTAGTTATTCCCCCAGCGCTACTTATGCATTTTTCTGCCATGCAAATGCTTTGAATGGTGCGTCTGTTGGCGTACTCGCAATGTGATTGGTATAGTTACTGATCACTTTTTGAGACAGGCCTAATATTATTTCTAATATTTGCTGTTCGCCATACCCAGTTTCTTTAAAACTGGCTAATTCTGTATCACTAACGTGTCCGCGATTACGAACAATAATCAAGGTCATATCTTGAAGTGCTTGTAACTTAGCGTTTGGCATTGGCGATTGATTACGCAAAGCCTCAGTTATTGCAGTATCAACTTTCATTGAATGAGCAATAGCCGTGTGTGCTGGTACACAGTAATTACAGCCGTGTTCAACATTTATTGTTTGCCAAACAACAGTTAATTCTTCTGCATCAAATGAGGTATTTGTAAATAGCTCATGAAGTTTTTGATAAGCTTCAAGAAGTTGTGGTGAGCTAGCAAGTACACCATGTAAATTTGGTAACATGCCAAAAGCTTTAACTGAGCCTTCTAAAAGTGTCTTACTTGCTTGTGGAGCAGATTCAATGGTATGTATTGTTAAAGTTGTCATTTTACTTTCCTTATCATTAATTTAATTTTATTGATCAGATTAAAATTCACAGTGAATGAATACTTCACGTCTATGGTGCTTATTTACAATAGATGTACCGATCGGTATGCCTTGATTTCATTATTGTACCGATCGGTATGATTAAGTCAACCGTAATTAATGAAATAAATATTATCGATTTAAAGGTCTAGAGATTGAGGTTATGCTAAAGAGTAAATAACGTGCTTAGGTATGCTGATTCACGAAAGGGTAATTAAAATTGAACTGGAGCACTTGTAGTGCTTTATTGGGGAATATCAAATTTTAAATCCCCCAAAATAATGCTAAATAGCGTATTATTGCAGGATGTGTATAGCCCAGGGACATCGTTTTAAAAAGAGCGATCTCTTTAGTTAACGCCGATACCTTTAAGCATACTATCTACAGTATATTCTAGTTGCGATTTAGCTACGCCAGAACGAGCCATAGAGGCAGTGCCTTTTAATAACGTATATACGCTTAGACTGTTTGCGTCGGCATTTTTATTTAGCCCTAAAGCGATAGCCTCTAAATCTTGATTGAAAAAATCGACATATAATTGTTTAGGAATGACTTCAGCATCTTCGAGTATCAATTTTGCTTGCTCAGGAATATCACCACTGACCAGTTCTGATTGACATAAAACTAAGTAGCATCCTTTTGCTTGTTCATCACTGCACTGCATGGTGACAATTGACATCATATGATTTTTCAAACGATTTTTTAGGGAAAGATCAGGTGCAAATAGTAACGCCATATGAGGTTTCATTTTAGTTTCAATATAGCATTGTGTGGCTTTAACAAATAAGGCTTCTTTGTTACCAAAAGTACTGTACATACTTGGTTTGTTAATCCCCATTTCTTTAGTTAAATCGGTGAGTGATGCGCCAACATAACCTTTTTGCCAAAAGACATTCATCGCAGCATTTAATGCTGTACTCTCATCGAAGGCTCTTCTTTTACCTTTTATCACAATATTACCCTGTAAATTTAACTCAACCCATTGTACCTAACGGTACAGGCGCATTCAAGCAGCAATAAATGGATAACGTTATGGAAAGATTTATAGTAAAAGTGATTAATTCTACGATTGGGTATACTCACTTAAATGTAAAAAGGCTACCTAGGTAACCTTTTTAAAATATTACGCTAACTTTACTTAGTTATCTGAATACGCTCAATTAAACTTTCATGTTTTTTATCTTTATTCATTGAAAAATCTAATTGAACTAACGCATTTTTTAACATGTGGTCACTGACAGAGTATTTCCATTGTTTTAATGCCTTTAAGGCTGCTTGGTCAAATACACCGGCAGGCTTTGAATTTATGACTGCTACATTTTCAACCGCACCATTTGTCATGATATCAAACGTTAGTACTACTGAGCCCTCTATATTGTCTTTTGCTGCTTGTTCTGGATATCTAGGATTGACTCGCTGAATAGGCTTAAGCTGAACTGACTCTGCGACTTTATCTCCAAGACTTTCCTGTTGATTTCCTGCGTAACTTAATCCTGAGAGCAGAGTAACGGTGGTAAATATTACGCTAGCCAATATTAATTTAGAGCTTTTTGGACGAGTTTTTAAATTATTAATTCGTTCTAACATCATTTTTTTATCTCCATATTTTTTAAATGATAGTTGAGCAAATGCTAATGAAGGTGTCGACTGAGCCGCCACTAACAGCGCTTTACTATAGTTAATCCTGCTCTCTTTTGGTTTGCGCGCCAGAACGAGTTGATCACAGGAAAGCTCTTGATCTTGACGAAACCTAAAATAGCCGAGCCAAGCAAGAGGGTGAAACCAAAACAACGTTAAGCAAGTCAGCGCAATTAGGTTCCAATAAATGTCATTTCGATCAAAATGACAAATTTCATGTTCAAGAATTAGTTTTTGTTGCTCAGTACTATAAAGCTCAAAAAAATCTTCTGGAATAATAAGTTTTTGCTGTACTAAACCCACCAACATTGGGCTATAAGTACCTGTACTTTGGTAGAGTAATATATTTGGGGGTAACACTAATGGCACCATAGACTTATTAATAGCGGTGAGCTGAAGGTGCTTGTTAAATATATGATAAGTTAACAAGCCATAGGTTATCATGGCAGCCGCAATAATTAGCCAAATATAGAGAGCCCAAGACATAGAAAGACTTTGTTGAATTTCAAGGGTTGGAGTTATCAAGTAACGTTTTATTTCAATTATTTTTGATAGGCTATTCTGCTGCCAAGGGAGTGGTAAGCAATATATCACCAGGCCTAAGGGCACTATTAACCATAGTAAATAAGTATTACTAGCGCCTAAATAATGTATTCGCCATTTATGTCCAACTAGCAGTATAGTTAGCAACAATGTTAAGGGCAGTAATAAAGTAAAGAGGTTATCAATCATTGTCTTGCTCCCATTTTGTAATGAGAAGCTTTAATTCATCAATATCTTCTTTCTTCAAATTGTTTTTTTTCGCAAAACCAGCAACTAATGGCGAAACTCTTCCTCTAAATAACCGTTCAATGAAACTTTGGCTTTGAACTTCCGTATAAGCATCTCGCTCAAGTAACGGAAAATAAAGATAATGACGTTCTTGCTTTTCAAAACCTATCGCCTCTTTTTTTACCAGACGATTTATCAGCGTTTTTACTGTTTTATCGTGCCAGGGCTTATGTTTATTAAGCTGTTCAATAATGCTATTTGCTGTAGCAGGGTGTTGAGCCCACAACGCTTCTAACACTTCAAATTCTGTATTAGTAATTTCAGACATATTTAAATATTACAGTTGTAATCGATGTGTTGATATTACACTTGTAATCACAGCTGTCAAGTCTCGAGGTGCTAATGGTATTTATATATCTATTGGTAACTTGGTTTACATGTTTTAGTAGAGAGTCAAATCCCCTAGATATCTGCTGTACTTTAAAGTCACTTTTTCTTGATTGAGATAGATAAATACCTAGAAGCTAAGCAAAGTTCGACAATATCAGCCATGGTAAGTCAATTTATAACACAGAATAAAAGTAACTAAAGTGTTGATATTCTTTAGGCGCTTATTTTACTTAAAGTACTGATTGGATTTAAGCTTTAAATAGAACAATGGTATTTACGCTTTACAGCTACAGTTGGTTTTTAAAACAAAGGGCCATGCTAGGTCGTTATATTTATAATTAAATATGTAGCGCAGGTGTAAGTTGCAAAAAATAGAAAACCCCTAATAGTCCCTACAGGTTTAGCGTTTAACTTTACTTTGACTTTAGCTTTTTAGGTAAAAATGACTTTGTTAGCTTATTTTACATTTTGTATTGTTAAAAATAGATATTTATATCTGTACGAAATTAATAAAAACAATAACGTCTAGTTTTCGCTTAGTAGACAAAGTTATCATTAATTCTTATATTGCTAACGTCAACAATTTTCATTCTAGGCTCATCATTTTTACTGATATTAAAGATTTTGACCTGTAGCATAATTGCTATCACCGATTTGTAAAGTCTTACAAGGGTTTTTTATCAATAGAAGTGGTTAACTTGCTATCTTCAATATCATCTGATTCTTGTAATATTTCAAGCATATCCGATGCAACCTCGGGGAAAGAATCGACAAATGTGCTGGCAATTTCTACCGCATGTTCAGGAATATTTTCAACCATATGGTTAACATAGTTACTGGCAGCATTTTCAATGTTTTCTGAGGTCTGTGCTGAGCCAGCTTGTTCACTGTCGATTAAATTTTGTACATAGGCCTCTGCAACATCACTTGACGATTCAGGAAGTGAATCTGATACCGTAAAGGCAAGCTCGGCTGATTGCTCAGGAGCAACATCTGTTAATCGATTATAAAGCTCAGTTGCTGTATTTTCTGATACAGCGGCTATTCTATCTATCGGTCGCATTGCATCTAAAGAATCTGATAAATTTGTCATGTATTCTTTAGTCATTTCTAAAAGTTCACTTGGGTAATCTTCGGCCATATTTTCAGCGGCGAGTTCCATGACATTAATACCGTCGTCAGGCATTGTATTTGCAATAGCAACAATAATATTAGTAAATTGGTCAGGGTACTCAGATGTTATCCAATCAACCAATTGATTGGCTTTCTCAGGGGAAGCATTTGTTAATGCTTGAGCAATATGAATACTCATTTGAGGTGCTGCGGAGGTTATTGCCGCATAAAGTTTACTAATGTCTATCGCGTCTATGGTACTTAATGCGGCGGCTAGATTTGAAGCATTTCGGGGGTCTCGAAGGACTAGCGCTTTAACCATGTTAACGGCTGCCGATGGGTTTTTATTTGCAAGGCTGATAGCAACTTCAACTTCTGGCGTTGTTTCAAATTGTGCCTCTGCATATTGCGTACGAGGATCGAGTTCCGATACTACGCCGCTGGGTGTTTGCATAACAAAGCTTTCTTGCTCATCAAGCGGTAACGCTTTTCTTAGTTTCATTCGAATACTGATAAATAGTAACAGTGTTATCGCAACGACATTCATAAAACTAAACAAGGCACTGTTACCGAAAGTATCCATGATCATAGAGGCTAGGTAGGGGCCTAAAATGCTGCCTAATGCATAGATCAATAATAACGAACTCATTGCAGATAAAATTTGTTCCTTTAATACTTTATCAAAAGTCTCTGACATACTCATTGGATAAAGGCAGGCAACTAATCCCGTAATCAGTGCTACGGCCAACAAGGTGAGTTTGAACATATCTGAGGAAATAAGAAAAGGTACTAATAAACATAATAAAATGAGTGTTGCGACCATACAGAACATCACTTTTCGACGGTCAAAGTGATCTGATAAGTAGGCAATAGGGAACTGCAAAATGATTGCCCCAGAAATGGCTGTGCCCATAAATATGGATAAATCTAAACCGGCAATACCATTGTTACTGGCGAAAATAGGCAGCATATTAATTAAAGCCGCATAGAGGACTCCACAGTAAAAGCAACTGACCACACCTAAAGGAGATAACTTGAAAACCGTCATTAAAGACATTGATTGACTGTCTTCAATTTGTGGTCCTTGTTGCTTACTAATCACGATAGGTGTGATTGATAAGCTAAATAAAATGCCGCAGATAACAAATAAGGTAATGTCATCAACAGGCGCGACATTTAATAAGAACTGACCAGAAAATAGTGCTGTCATTATCATCATTTGATTAATTGATAGTATGCGCCCTCTATTATTTTCTGTGGCGCTGTGGCTTAACCAACTATCAAGTGTGGCATTGGTACAAACAATACAAAAGCCAGTGACAATTCTCATACATGCAAGCATTAATGGTTCTGGATATAGGCCTGAAAGTAAAATAGCGACGGAAGTTAAGCTACCACACATCGCGAATATTCTTATGTGCCCGACACGTTGTAATAACATACGGCTATAATATGCACCCAACAAAAAACCCACAGATAACATCGATAACACTAAACCAATATTGTTCATGCTCATTCCATCGCTCTGCATGCGTACAGGCAATAAAATATTACTGAGTCCATAGCCTAGCATTAACAAGAAGCCACTTATTAATACTAAAATAAAGGGTCTGAGGGTCATTATCACAAGGAATACTCTTATCTATTTAGCGGAACGCTTTAATTATAAATTATTGATGTTACTTCAAAGTAACTCACAGATGTTTAGTATATCAAGCGCATATTAGGGTTTACAGTGGAATAATAAAAACAGATGACTAAAATTAGTTTATTCGTTCAAAATTCAATCGTTACCTTTTAAATCACACTGTCATCTCAATATTTAACAGCAGAAATGACTCTAACACTTCGTTATAGTAAATATATTTCAAGGTTAACTTATTAGCCGTATTAATCGATTATTGTTAATATAAGCAGTGAATTCCCCATAGATTGTACTATTTAAGCTAAAAAGTTGATTAAAACTTGATTAAAACTTGAAAGCTAGATAAATATCTCAATATGAATGTAACGAGTGGTAATATTTAAGGGGCTAATAACAGCGCCTTTGCTAATTTAATAAAGAAACCCATGAATAAAATACGTGCAAGAATTAATCTAAAAGTTGGATTACACAGTGATATCGAGGCAGAAATCGCGACCTTTACAATGTTTGATGAAAACCATGAGCACATAGCGTTAATTTTTCAACAGGCCGATAAAAATCAGCAAGCACCACTAGTTCGTATGCATTCGGAATGTTTAACGGGCGATGTATTCCACTCTTCACGTTGTGATTGCGGTGAGCAGTTAGATGAAACTATCAATTTGATGAAAGAGCAGGGCGGAATTATTCTTTACCTTCGCCAAGAAGGTCGTGGCATTGGTTTATACAATAAATTAGATGCCTACGTGTTACAAAGCCAAGGGATGGATACCTATCAAGCCAACAAGCACTTAGGTTTTGCAGAAGATGCCCGTAGTTTTGAAGATGCAGTGACTATGCTGCAAGCTTTAGCCGTTAAAGATTTACGTTTGATCACTAATAACCCTAAAAAAATAAATGCCTTAAAAGATTATTTTAATATTGTCGAACAAGTGAACACGGGTTTGCATTTAAAAGATGATAATAACAATTATTTACGTACCAAAAAAAATCATGGTAAGCATGATTTGAAAATTGATTAGATAGTTAATCTTTGATTCCAAACCTATAAAGTCCATCGGTAATTATGTATCCGTTGGATTTTTCTCTAAAGCATTGTATGAAATGCTTAGGCAGTCGATAGAATAAATCACTTTTAAGTAGCGCTTTTAGCTAAATTCGTTATTCACTAAGTCAGTAGTATTAATTATTAATAAGGGAAAGTTTTTTAGATGTATAACCCAATAGTGAATTATACAGAAATAGTTAAATTTTAAGGTATTCCTACATTAAGTATTTACTGGCTATGCTAGCTTAACAATGCCCAGTGTCCTTAATATAATTCTTATTCAATAGCGTTTATATATGTTAGAATTCAATGATATTATTATTTAAAATTATTAGGCGTATTTCATGTCTGAACACACTATTATCGACATTTGTGTTGAACCTATAGAACTATGTAAATTACTCAAAATTGCTAATATGGTTGGTGGTGGCGGCGAAGCTAAAACCATGATCAGTGAAGGTAATGTTTTAGTAAATAATGAAGTTTCAGTTCAAAAGCGTAAAAAAATTCGTCGCGGCGATATTATCGAATATAACGGTAAAATTATTGAGGTTGCTTATAACCCGACTAAGAAATCAGCAGAGTTTATCAATTCTGTCGTTTCAGTAAGTCAGAATTCAAAAAAGAAAAAAAGAGCAAGAAGTAAATCGCCGATTATTGCATCTGAACCTGTTACAAAACCATCGAGTGAACGCTCAAAAAGAAAGTCTACAGCACTTTAATTCTTTGTTAAATTTCCTCCATATTGAAAATAAATCGTAACTTCTTTGTTGGGGGAAATTCAATTTCCAGTTATTTTAATAAATGGCATAATATTCTAGGCGATGAACCCCAGTAAAACTATGGGTAATGTGTTCTCGAAGTTTAGACTAGCTTTAATGAGCAATGAAAAAAAATCAGTGTTAATGACTTCCTAGTGCGTATTCGAGACATAAAGACTTACTGAATGTTAAGGTCAACTTTCCGATCATATAGCGATATAAGTTTCTGCTTCTATCGTGGCTTGGGGCATATAGTGCCATAGAATTTATAATTGCTTAGTACGTAATATAGAGGCGAAAAATAATTAACGTAAACCTCTGTTGTGGCATCAAATAAGACATTAGAAGGTTGGATTACAAAGGGAATCTATGCCATATGGGTATATAAATAACTATGAATTTACAGCTAATATTGCTCTTATGTGTATTCCTGAACCTGACTTAAATATTTATAGCAAAGATATCAATTTGTAGAGTAAGCTTCCCGTTATAATTACTAATCCAATCCAAGAAATCAAAATTTATTTTTAACAATTGAATTAGCTCTCTGGTTTGTTTTTATCTATGCAGTAGTTTAAATTTTTGTACCTACTTTATAAGATGAAGATAAGTTCTGTTTATTGGTAAGGTTCTATTCGCAGCCCTAGTTCAATAGCTGTTTTTGGCATCTCACATACGATTGAAGTATTACAATATTGACAAATTCTATGGCTTTCTTGTTCTTTTATTCTTTAACTAGCTTGGGAGCTAACAATCCCCATACCAATTAAAAAAATGCCAATGACTATCCTACTAGCTCCTTAACAGAGTCAAATAATACAGTAACGGAGGGGCTATTACCATTGATGGGGACTTACCTTTTAATATAACAGATGTAGATATTTGTCAGGGTTTGTACAACGACCATATGACGGTTATCTGGCGCAACATATACATTCTCTCGCACTAAAAGTTGAGCATTCCTTGGAACTTAGGCTTGAGCTGAAACTAATCCATCAAGCTTATCTGCAAACTGTTTTACAAGGTTTTTCCTATACGCTTTGTAATCACGATAGGTTGAAAATATCAGCCGCCGATATATGACATCTCCACTTTTTTGTTGCTTGTCGTTTCTTCTGTTCGAAGTTGTGAATAGCGATCCTTACGCTGATTCCAAATTAGCCCTATAGCACGGGTAATTTGCGTATCGCTCTTACCTGAACGCATAAGTGCGCGTAGATCATGGCCCGACTGTGCTAATAGGCAAGTGAACAATTTGCCATCAGTTGAAAGTCGGGTGCGTGTGCAGGTAGAACAGAAGGCTTGCGTTACACTGGATATAACCCCAATTTCGCCGCTACCATCGGCATAATTCCAACGTTT
>NZ_JACGVZ010000025.1:0-62684 GCF_014077465.1 Colwellia sp. BRX10-4 | reverse complement strand
CTTTGAAGGTATATTCACTGGCGCGGTTGGCACCGCAGAGCATTTGTGTGAATTTACTGAGCACGTAGGGTTAAAGCGCGCACACGGGAAAGCAAATGCCCAAGCTTGTTTGAATAGCGCGTAAACATAACTACAAGTTAAGACCGCACTAAAACCATAAGAAAAAATACGACTACCTTTGAGTAGCAAGTAAAACTTGCCTGAAATTCACTCCTTTAATCAACATCTATAAAAATCGATAGGCAAAAGCTTACAAGGTGCAGTACATGCATTATTGTTGACCAATGGATAGCTGTGTTTCAGAGCATTATCACTGCGTAGCATTATCATGGGTAGCATTATCATGGGTGGCATAGTAATTGTTTAAACCTAAATATTATCTTTCCTCATCATTTTAAATGACACTATGTTGAAAAGTATTTTTTTGTTCTTTACGCCAGCGACCAGGGCTTAAACCATAGTCTTTCTTAAAACGGTGAGCAAAGCTTGCACTATCGCCATAGCCTACGGTGTCAGCTATTTGATCAAGATTATATTGTGTATAACGAAGTAAGTAGCAAGCGTATTCTAGGCGAGTGTGAGTTAATAGTTTGATTGGTGTCATCCCCATTTCTTTCTTACATAAACGAAAGAAGTGCGGCTCAGACATATGCATTTCTGCAGCTAATTGCTTAACAGTCCACGGCAGTTGCAATTGCTTATTTACACGACGTATTAGAGAGTGAAATTTCTGTTGATGCTTTGTTAGTTGCTGCCCCATATTCAGTGTTTGCGCAATTTGATAAATTAAAACTTCGACTAAGCGCAATACAATATCTGATTGATACATACTCTCGCCGTGTTTGAATTCTCTAATAAGTGACATCGTTTGATAAAGCTTCTCTGCATTCGCACTGGAATAAACGGAAGGTTGAAGTTGATGAACAAACTTATATTCAGAACAATCATGAAGTAATAGCCAACACATATCCCAGTACTTCCCCGAAAGTTCATACAAAAAAGGGGTTCCTGCTGGCAGTAAAAGCACACTGCCGGGTTTAACTAAATATTCGTTGTTACCAAACTTGACCTTTCCCTCCCCTGCATGAGTAGAAATTAAGTAATGAACATGCCTATTGCTGTTTTCATTACCTAAACAAACTTCTCCTTTACCTGTTTTGCCTATTTGATATTCAGTTTGTAAATACGACAACCCCGCAATGGCTATGAAACTATCAGCTTGCCCTGGTAATTTATCAAAATTAATAAAATCCTCAATACAATCAGAATGAATATTTAAAATATCTTGCCACATAGAATCACCAAAATGATAGTTTTAAACATGATACATGACAATTTTACTTATGTTTTTTTTATCACTATATTTTATAATTCTATGCAATATTATAGTAACCCCTAATGACTAAAACCAATGCGTAACATCGAACCTTCATCATTAAAGCAAAGCATTAAATTAGCTTGGCCTATCTCTTTACAAAGCATATTGGTCACCATGCTAGGCATGAGTGACATAATGATGGTTGGCCATTTAGGCGATACGGCCGTTGCTTCTGTTGGGCTGGGTAACCGAATTCAATTTGTTTTTTTAATCATTTTAGCGGGACTCGCTTCAGGTGTTGGTACTTTATCTGCGCAACACTTTGGCGCGGGTCAAATTGGAGTGATTAGACAAATCATTGTTAAAACACTTGTTATTGCAGCAGGAATTTTATTGCCTATATTACTCATTACTTTCTTGTTTTCTGACAATATCATGGGTATTGCCACAACAGATCCCAGCGTTATAAAAGCAGGAACAAACTACCTTTGGCTGACCATGCCTAGCTTAATTTTTGTTGTCATTGTGATGATATTTGAAAACGCTTTAAGGGGGCTTGGGCAAGTAGTCTTCCCCATGTTAATTAGTACCATAGCTATTATTACCAATATTCTTTTAAACTATTGGTTAATCAAAGGTGGCTTAGGTATAGAGCCAATGGGTGTTATTGGCGCTGCGCTAGCAACACTAATTGCGCGAGCACTTCATGCTTTATTAATACTGGTCTACTTAGCAAAGGTTAAGCACAGTATTTTTCCAACAACGTTCTTTTGTGTTAGTTTTTATAACAAACAAGAGTGGACTAAATTACTCACCTTAGTTTGGCCTATGATGCTAAGTTTTGGCGTGTGGTCATTAGGCACTTTTGTATATCAACTGATATATGGACGTATTGGAACACAAGAACTTGCTGTAATGAGTCTATTAGCACCAATGGAAGGGTTATTGGTTTCATTCTTTTTTGGTTTTGCTTCTGCTTGCGCTATTTTAGTTGGGCAGCGCTTAGGTAGAAACGAATTTATAACGGCATGGGCTTTAGCAAAACATTACGCCATTAGTGCGCCAATTGTTACCTTCTTATTGGCCTTAATTTTACTTCAATGTGAGTCTTTAGTCTTTATGCCTTATATCAATTTGTCTCCAGAAACAATGGCATTGTCCCATGATGTTTTTATATTGATCACCTTTGGCACTTGCTTGAAAGTATTTAACTTAACTATGTCTATGGGGATATTACGCGCAGGTGGTGATAACAAATATTGCATGTTAATTGATATATCAGGCATGTGGGTTTTAAGCATTCCATTAACTTTGGTGGCGGCATTTTACTTTAAGTTACCACTATATTGGGTAGTTCTCATCTCTTACTCTGAAGAAATAACTAAAGCATTTATGTTTGTTTTCAGAATGAGAACGAAGCTTTGGTTAAACAACCTAACGGCTGAAAGTGTTGCCTAGTGAACCAATTCGATTAAGTTGCACACAGCTAAAACTTGAGTAACCAATGTATATTTCTAAGTTGTCATCAAACCAGAAAGTCGTAAAATCTACATTGCAGTCACTCACCTTTTCTAAAATTCAGATGAAATAGAGTATTAGTTCTATGGCAAAACGCCCCCTATAGCCATAGAATTAAAATTTATGTCAGCTTTAAGATCTGAAAGTGACGTTTAATATTTTGACTGCTCTTATTCCGCAATGCGCGCCCAGAAGACGTTAACACAGTTATTTTATGATGTGTTTTGAATGATTATTAAAGTTCATTTATGCCAGAATTCAGGTTCCAACTTTATTTGGAGTGTTTCTGGTGATTTTTTAATAAATAAAACTTACTGCCATATTTTCTTCTATCTTTATTCACCAAAGCCCATTTTTGCTCGACGATATAAGTAGGCTTGCTTGGAGTTTTTGTTTCAATATTTATTTGGCTTTTACACTAATGAGTGATTAATTAACGATAAACTTATGAATACGTATGTAGCTTAGCTGTAAATTGGTGTCAGTCCTTTATGCTTGATGTAATAAAAAACATCAGGAATATCCATGAAAAAAATTATACTCAGCCTTGCTGTACTGATTTCATCTCACAGTTTATTTGCACAAACCCTTAAGTTAACGTCACCCGACGGAAAAATAATTCTCAGTGTTAGTGACCAAGGAAAACCTAATTACAAAATGAGCTTTTTAGGTGAAAGCATTATACAACCCTCCCGCTTAGGCTTAGCATTCAAAGATACTATCGCTTTTAGTGACGGGTTTACTATTTCATCGAGTGAAACCCAATCAGCCAAAGAAGTATGGCAATTGCCTTGGGGTGAACGTAAAAATGTGACTGATGAACACAATGAATTATTAGTGACTTTTTCAAGAAATAATAAAAAACACACTAAAGAATTCAAGGTACGTTTTCGATTGTTTAATGACGGCATTGGTTTTCGTTACGAAGTGCCAAAACAACAAGATATTGATCACGTTGAAATCATTAATGAATTTACCGAGTTTGTCGTAAACGACGCGGATAAAGCGACCGCATGGTGGATTCCAGCACGTGGCTGGAATCGTTATGAATACATTTATAATACCACCAAACTGGCCTCGGTTGACCGCGCTCATACACCTTTTACTTTCAAACTAGACTCGGGCATTCACCTTAGTATTCATGAAGCTGCATTAGTTGATTATGCCGCTATGACGATTAACCAAAAGCGTCCTGGAGTCTTAAAAGCAGATTTAACACCTTGGTCAGACGGCATCTTAGTTAAAACAAAAACTGACTTTAAAAGTCCATGGCGCACTATTCAAGTTAGTAAAGATGCGGTTGGCTTACTCAATTCTGACCTAATATTAAACCTTAATGAGCCAAATAAATTAGGTGATGTATCTTGGGTTGAGCCGGCAAAATATTTGGGGATTTGGTGGGGAATGCACATTAACGCCAACACCTGGGGCAGTGGCGACAAACACGGTGCAACCACCAGTGAAACCATGGGTTATATCGACTTTGCCGCTGATCATGGTTTTTCTGGGGTTTTGGTTGAAGGTTGGAACCTAGGCTGGGATGGCGACTGGTTTTTCAACGGCGACGTGTTTAATTTCACTAAAGCTTATGATGATTTTGATATTGCTGCCGTATCAGCTTACGGTGAAAAGAAAGGGGTTCGATTAATTGGCCACCATGAAACCTCAGGTAATGTGACTAATTATCGTAATCAAATGAGTGATGCTTATGCACTTTATGAAAAGTACGGCGTAAGACAAGTAAAAACAGGTTATGTTGCTGACGGTGGCGATATTAAACGCATTGATGAAAAAGGCATAGTTCACAAAGAATGGCATGACGGCCAGTTCATGGTAAGTGAGTATTTACACAGTATTACTGAAGCAGCGAAACACAAAATTAGTATTAACACCCATGAACCGATTAAAGATACCGGTTTGCGCAGAACCTACCCCAACTGGATTTCAAGAGAAGGTGCTCGCGGCCAAGAATTTAATGCTTGGGGCACACCACCAAACCCGCCTGAGCACACCACCATTTTACCCTTTACTCGCATGTTAGCTGGACCAATGGATTTTACACCAGGCATCTTCGATATGAGTTTTAATGGCTTGGGTGATAAAAGTAATCGCCCACAAACTACGCTAGCAAAACAATTAGCATTATACGTGGTGCTTTATAGCCCTATTCAAATGGCGGCTGATTTACCTAAAAACTATCAAGCAAATTTAGCGGCATTTCAATTTATTAAAGATGTACCAACCGATTGGCATGAGAGTATAGCGATTGCTGGTGAGGTCGGTGAATATGTTGCTTTTGCTCGTCAAGAAAGGGGGGGGGATGATTGGTTTATTGGCGCATTAACCGATGAGCAAGCACGCACGTTAACATTGCCGTTAAATTTTCTTGATAAGAATAAGCGCTATCAAGCACAAATTTATCGCGACGGTAAAAACGCAGAGTGGATGAACAATCCCTATGAAATGATCATTGAAAACAAGCAAGTCACCGCTAACGACCAATTAGTATTACCCTTGGCGACAAGTGGCGGTGCTGCGATTCGTTTTAAAGCATTATAATCAATTGATATTTATAACTTAAAAGTCGTAAAGAGTAGCATAAGCCTTACTTGTGCTACTCTTTTTACAACCCCGGATACTGAGAATACCCCAAAGCCACAACATTAATAAAAATAGCGAACCAGAGCACAAATATAAAGAGCTGTTTTTGGGTTTTATGTCGAAAAGCTTGTTGAGCTAATAGCGCTCCTGGCCATCCGCCAAGTAGCGCAAAGACCTGTAGTGTTTTTTCTGAGATGCGCCATCGCTCTTTTATCGCATTTCTTTTGTCGATGCCATAAAGTACAAATGTTAGTAAACTTAAGCTCAAGTAACTCACTAGCACCCATAACGCTATTTTTTGCATTATAAATAGCAGAACAAAAGCCATTAAAAATAAAACAACAACACTTTTTGAAAACATATTTATAGCTTGCACAATATACTTTGTAAACACAACGCTAGTCATTAGCGGTGGTTACCCTAATTTATCGATAAGAGTTCATCGATATATTGGTTGAAGATAAAATTAAAAAACCGATTATTTAACAATAATCAGTTTTGATTCACTTTCTTACTTGTTAAATATCAATTGACGATAAGCGGTTAAAATCATCTAGGTGGACGTTCTTTCTTAAGTTTAATAATTAAGTCAATATGAGGGATAAGCTCCTCTATTTCTCGAATATGGTCCCGCAAGCTTTCCCATTGCGTTAATTCTAATTTACCAGAGTCTAATATGGCGAGTTTTAGTTCACTGACTAACGAATTCTCATCAACTTGCTCTATAAATTCATTAATACGTAATAGGTTGTCTAATTCTGCTTGAGAAATTATTTCTATATCACTACTTTTTTTCATCGCTAACTCTATAAAAAATACTATAAAAATAAGTATAGGCAAGCTTTATAAAAATAAGTATAGCCAAGCTTTATTTTTTTGTTCAACATCGATAAAGCTAAACGTATTTGAATCGTCACAATTTAGTAAGAAAAAAGTCATATTCAACTTGTAAAGTGCCTCACGTTAACTAAATAAAGCTCAATAAGGGATACTCATGGAACATAATAACTTTGATGAATATGATGAAATATTTAGCCTTTTCGACGGTTTACTCACGGATCAAAAAGAATCGCGCTCACGAAAAAGAAAGTGGCGAGAAATTGAAACGTATAAAGATAGAAAACGATTACGCCAAGAGCTTCATGATTTACAAGATTACTCGTCTTAATCATTAGCGTTTGGCATAAGTAAACATTACGCCAAACTCTGCATAATTTAATCCGTTATGATTGGGCAAAATCAACCAACGTTTTGCCAGTCATGCGGTAACCTACCCATTCATCTTGAGAAACAGCGCCTATCGCTTGATAAAAGTCACGTGAAGGCTTATTCCAATCTAAACAGCTCCATTCAAAACGTGCGCAATCATTATCAATCGCGGTTTTTGCCATATTTTTTAATAATTTTAAACCCGCTCCTTTACCTCTATGCTCTGGCGTTACATATAAATCTTCAAGGTATAAACCTGATTTTGCTAACCACGTTGAATAATTATAAAAATAAATCGCCATACCAATAGCCACACCATCGAGTTCACAAATTAAGCCGTGTACTTGGGTATTTGTACTAAACATACTGGCTTTTATGGTTTCAACTGTTGCGTACACTTCATGTTCAGCTTTTTCATAAATAGCGAGCTCTTTAATAAAAGTTAATAAAAGCGCGGCATCATCTATGCTTGCTTCACGTATCGTTATCTCAGACATTTTACTTCCTTATTTTTTTCATTAATTTTTTCTATAGCATACCAGTACCAAGATATTTAAACACCTGATCTGCAATGCCACATAAATAAATAACAAGGTTGAACTAATATCAAAAATTAGCTCTAAGTAAGAGATTAAAAGATAATAAAACACTTCTCGTAAACTTTTTAAAGTTTGTCTCTATTTAGTAAATCACTTTATCGATACAATATAACAAATGAATTATCGCCATTAAAAAAGGAAAGTCTGTGTTCAATAAAATAGCTTCACTCGCCTTATTCACCTTTATCACTTTACCGGTATTTTCAGCAGAGGTCAGCTCGACAGCAAAGTTAACCGCCGATTACGCCGTGCAAACTTATCAAAAATCTATGGTTGCTAGCTTAGCCGAGTTAGTAAAATACAATACCTTAGCAATTGATGGTGTTTCGGCTAATGACAACCCTGAACATATAGCTTTTAAAGCAGAGTTAAAAAAACAAACTGAAGATTTAGGCTTTGATTATACCGACGACGGTTATGTTGTTGTTATTGGCTTAGGCGAAAGCACAGAGCGCTTAGGAATAATTACCCACGGTGACGTACAACCAGTAAACCCCAAAAAATGGCAAAAATCTCCGTTTGAACTTGATACAACTTCAGAGCCCGGCAAACTTATCGCTCGCGGTACCGAAGATGATAAAGGGCCAATATCAACCGCGCTCTTTGCAATGAAAGCCATTAAAGACAAAAATATAACGCTCGACAAGCGTATTGAATTGTATGTTTACATGGCTGAGGAATCAGACTGGGGTCCATTAGAAGCTTATATTAAGACCCATACATTGCCACAAACCAATATTACCATTGACGCAGAATACCCTGTTGTCACCGCTGAAAAAGGCTACGGGACAATAAAAATAGCCTTTAATAAAAATAAATATACCGGTTTAGATGCTTATCTCAGTGAATTTAGTGGCGGTTTTTTTGGTAGTCAAATACCTGAAGATGCTAAAGCGGTGATTGAAAATGCGGACCTTAGTTTACTGCAACAACTGATGGATAAGGCAAGAGAATACCAAGGTGTTAGTTTTGATTTAGAATTAAAAGGAAACACCTTAACGATTACTGCACTAGGAAAATCAGCTCATTCATCGAAGCCAGAAGAAGGCTTAAATGCCATTCCATTTTTAGCGGGTTTATTATCGCAAACTCGCTGGCCTAGCAATGGTGCGGGTACATTGGTTAACTTTATTAATGACAATATTGGTTTAGGCTTAGAAGGAAAAAAGTTTGGTAACATAGCCTACAGTGATGACTTTATGGGACCTATGACGGTTTCACCCACGGTTATTAAGCAATTCAAAAATAATATTGAATTGAATATTAATATTCGTCGTCCGCGTGGCAAATCAGCGCAACAGTTAACGGAAGAAATTAATCATGTCATCGCAACTTGGAAGCTAACAAATATGGCTGACATTACCGAGCTTGAACATTATATTGGTGACCCTTTTATTCAAAACGATGCGCCACATATTGACACATTACTGGCTGTATTTTCTCACTTTACCGGTATAAAGGACGCTAAGCCTATTGCTATTGGTGGCGGAACAAATTCACGCTTATTTCCAAATGCAGTAAGCTTTGGGCCATCAATGCCAAATGCTAATTATACCGGCCATTCTGAGCATGAATTTATTACCATGAAACAGTTCGTTTTAAATTTAAAAATGTACACCGCCGCTTTAGTTGAAATGGCTGCAGCCAAAACACAGTAACGAGAAGCGCAGCACTAAGGAACAGGAGAGGTTATGAAAAAAACATGTATTGTTACCGGTGGAAGTTCCGGTATAGGTCTAAGCATAGTGCAATTATTTACAGATAAAGGCTATCAGGTTTTTAATTTAGACTTACAACCAAGTAACCTTGCCACACTGCGCGGTGCTGATCTTAACTGTGATGTCACTAATGTTCAGCAAGTGCAAAGTATTATCAGTAATATAGCTAAAACAGCAACTATTGATGTTTTAGTCTCAAATGCTGGCATTCATTTTTCAGGAAATATTGAGAATACGTCAGCCACTGATTTAGATAAAGTCCTTAACATTAATGTTAAGGGCGCGTATGCCGCAATAAAAGCGGTACTCCCCCATATGAAAGCCAATAAAAATGGCGCTATTATCTTAATGGCATCTGACCAAGCATTAATTGCCAAGCAAAATTCATTTGCTTATAACATCAGTAAAGTCGCGCTCGCTTCAATAGCAAAAACCACCGCGCTTGATTACGCTAGCTTTAACATTCGTGCCAATGCTGTGTGCCCCGGCACGATAGAGACCCCTTTGTATCATCAAGCGATTGATAATTATTGTCAACGCTCTGGCGCCAAAAAAGCAGAGGTTCACGCTGAAGAAGCGGCTTTACAACCCTTAGGTCGTTTAGGTCAACCCGAAGAAGTCGCAGAGTTAGTTTATTTTTTAGCATCAGATAAAGCTAAGTTTATCACTGGCAGTTTACAAGTGATTGATGGTGGCTATACTGCGCAATAATTCACTTAGTAGTTATAAAAACTAGCGTTCAACGACAGTACAAAGAGAATAGTAGAAGTTGAAATCTCCTTTTTTTTGTTGGTAATAACAACTAAGTAGCCACTTCTCTGTAGGAAAATTCAGCAGAGTGTTTTCAATGATACATTTCAATCAAAGCGTTAATGAACATAGGGTAATATGAAAATAATTGATCCTCACTTGCATTTATTTAACCTTGAACAAGGCGACTATCAGTGGTTAAAAGCTGATAGTCCACCTTACTGGTTGGATAAAAATACCATTAGACAAAGTTTCACGGAAAATGACTTAGCTTTATCTGATCCTCTGCAACTCGCGGGTTTTGTTCACATCGAAGCCGGATTTGATAATCAACAGCCTTGGCGAGAAATTGCTTGGTTAGAAGATAATTGCTCCCTACCCTTTAGAGCTATTGCTGGCGTTAATTTACTTTTACCGACAAACGAGTTTCAACAAATACTAGATAAGCTTGATAAATTTGAGTCCGTAGTCGGTGTTCGTGACATTCTAGATGAAAATGCCTGCGCATATTTATCAAATCCGCACGTTAAGGAAAACTTAGCACAACTTGCCCAGCAGCAGTTGATTTTTGAATGCCAAATGCCGTTAACTGATGTGGAAGCGACCGAGCAATTAATAGCGGTTATCACTGAACTGCCGACACTAAAATTAGTCATTAATCATGCCGGTTGGCCACCCGAAGATATTGACAGTAAACAATGGCAAAATTGGCAAAGTGGCATACAAGCACTAAGTGGTTATGATAATGTTGCCATTAAATGCTCGGGGTTTGAAATGGTTAATCGCCAATATAGTGAACCGTGGCAACAGCATGTCATCAAACATTGTTTAACCACCTTTGGTTTAGATAAAACCATGCTAGCCAGTAATTTTCCTTTGTGTTTATTTAAAAGTAGCTATCAAAAAAACTGGATAATCCATTTCGAAAACCAACCATTATCAACAACTGAACTTGAATTGTTATGTTATAAAAATGCCTTGCACATCTACCAAATTCCTATTTAAGCTATAAATTAAGAAGAAAAATCTACCCATAAGACCTTAGATAAAATATTATTTCATTACTTCGCACTTTCATGGTGAATTAATGGATAACTTCGACAGAAAAATTCTTAAAATATTACAAAATGACTGTACGCAGCCAGTCAGCGAGGTTGCCGCTCAAGTGGGGCTTTCAACAACCCCATGCTGGCGACGTATTCAAACTATGGAGAAAAATGGTGTTATAAAAGGGCGGGTTGCCTTGGCCGATCCTGAAAAGTTAAATGTTGGCTTAACCGTTTTTGTGATGATTAAAACCAACCAGCATAATTCTGATTGGCTTGATGATTTCAGTATCAATTCAAAAGAGTTTCCAGAAATTACCGAGTTTTATCGAATGAGTGGCGAAGTAGACTATTTACTACGTGTCGTTGTTTCTGATATGAAAGCCTACGATGCTTTTTATAAAAAACTCATCGGCCAAGCCAGCTTTGCCGATATTAGCTCAAGCTTTGCCATGGAAGAAATTAAATATACGACCGCACTACCCGTTGATTATATGTAACGTGTGATAAAAAAGGATGGCGATTAGCCATCCTTTTTACCTTCAGATATTGAAGCTGATTACTTTAATGAATTAACCGTAACATGCGGTGAGCGTTTCACGACTTCGTCATTTAATTCAATGCCTAAACCAGGTACTTCTGTCACTTGGAAAAAGCCATTTATCGGTTGTGGGTCTTGCAAACACAATTCACGATTCCAATGCTTAGTCGCATAAGTATGATGCTCATGGATTAAAAAGTTAGGAATTGCTGTTTCTAAATGCAAAGACGCTGCTGTTGCTACTGGGCCGCCACAAACATGGGCTTGAATACGAATATCATAGACATCAGCATAGTCACAGACTTTTTTAGACTCGGTAAAACCACCACATAAACCCACATCAGGTTGAAGCACATCAATACTTTGATCTTCAAAATACTGGCGTACATCCCAACGATGATATAAACGTTCACCACCGGCAATGGGGACATTAACCCGTTCAGCCACTTTTTTATGCACTTTCGCGTTTAAATAATTAACCGGCTCTTCGTACATCATACAGCCAACTTCTTCAACAATTTCGCCCATTTGAATCGCAGATGCAGCGCCCATTAATGAATGTGATTCGAAAATAATATCAACATCTTCACCGACGGCATCACGAATAGCGCGTAATCGGTCTCCAAATAAACGCATCTGCGGCTTGGTAAATAATTTAGTGCGATCGAACGATGATGTGCCATCGGCATTATAAACAATAGGGTCTACTTTTACCGCATCGTAACCTTCAGCCACCGCTTTTAGTGCAGCTTCAGCATATTCTTGAGGTAAAAATAACTTCTTAACTTCAACGTCCCAATCAAACTGTAATTGGCTAGCGTAGGTACGTAATTTATCATTAACTTTGCCGCCAAGCAGTTGATAGACAGGCACACCTAATGCTTTACCCTTTATATCCCAAAGTGCGGTATCAATAGCACTCATGGCAGAATAAAGCACCGGTCCACCACCTAATCCCCAAAAGCTTTCGCGCAGCATTCGAGACCATAACAATTCGGTTCTAAAAGGGTCAAAACCAATTAAAACCGCTTCGGTAATTTCTTTAATCATCGCCGCTGCAGCACTATGCCCCCAATCGTAAGCAAGGCCTGCTTCGCCAACCCCCGAGATACCTTCATCGGTATGAACACGAATAAAAACAGGATTCCAACCGGCGCGATCTGGACATTCAATATCAAAAATTTCTACGTGAGTAACTTTCATTTTATCTTCTCTAAATATGTGAGTGTTTGTCGCAGAGAACTTATTTCAATAGCGGCATAAGGAGGTGTAAAGACAACTTTATGATTAGGTCGCAAAGCTAGGATCAGCGCGATAGACTTTCCTGACCATGGCCGGCCAAGCCTTTTGACCGCCGGTACTACCCGTATGAACAATATTTGCTTGCGCTTTTATACCATCGACAATACTTTGATCGACTAAAATAGTTGCCATACCGGTTGCCATTACTTGTAATTGCACTTGACAAGCACGTGTTAAATCATACATGTGCATAAAAGCATCGCCAATAGTTTCACCTAAAGTCAAACCTCCATGGTTTCTTAATAACATAAAGTTTGCCGAGCCCAAGTTATTTTGTAAGCGAAGTTTTTCGTCAGCATTTACCGCTAAACCTTCATAATCATGGTAGCTAAGAGAAGCCAATGCGAACATAGCATATTGACTTAACGGCAATAAACCTTCTTGTAAACTCGCCACAGCAATAGTTTCATTAGTGTGTAAATGCAAGACACATTGCGCGTCATGGCGAGCTTCATGGACAGCGCTATGGATAGTAAAACCCGCAGGGTTAATTTCAAAAGGACATGCTGGGTCAATAATATTACCTGCTATATCTATTTTAACCAGATTCGATGCGGTAATTTCATCAAAAGCTAAACCGAAAGCATTAATGAGTAAATGCTCAGAATCAGGTATGCGTGCTGAGATATGAGTGTAAATTAAATCATCCCAGCCATGCATAGCGATAAGACGATAACAAGCCGCTAAATCGATGCGTGTTTGCCACTCTTGTGCTGATACTTTATTTTTTAAGTTAATCTGTGGGATAGTTAACATTAAAGTCCTTTAAAGAATTATTATTCTATAATTTTAAATCATCGATAATACAAATCAAACCGCTAGTGTAATAAATTACAATTAAAGGCTAGATAAAAATCAGCTAAGTTAAGCAAATTGGTATCAATTAAATAAACATCTTAATTAAACTACCAATGAGTAAAATAAACACCAAAATAGGAATGATTTTTGAATACTTAGCTTGCTCTTCTTCACCCATAGGTTTGCCAAAACGCTCACCTAAAATAACCATTAGGGCAATACCGGCAAAAACAGCTAATAAAATCATGATTAAAGTCATTATTTCTCCTATTATTAATCTCTAAACCAATTGCACATTGCATTAGCTAATTATTCAATTACCATAGCAAGATAACAAGCAAAAATATGTAAACAACAATATGACTGCACCTGATAACTTTGCTGAGAAGCGACGCTTTATTATAAGATTAGGCAAAGCTTTGCATAAGTTTGGCACGCCTGCTTATCGTCTTGAAGCACATCTTCAAGATGTTTCGACATTTCTCGAATTAAAAGCATGTTTTATCATCACACCAACAGCTCTGACTTTTGTCTTATCTGAAGATGAAGAGAACCAACAATATAATCATGTTATTCGAGTAAAGCCAGGTGATCTTGATTTAGGTTCACTGGCACGAACAGATGAATTAGTTGATGAATTAAGTTCGGGTCAACGCACGTTATCTGAGGCCATTGAACGACTTGATGATATCGCCAATAAACCCAACCCTTACGGTCGTTTTCTTACCTTTTTAGCGTTTGGTGCTTCAAGTGGTGCTTTTTCCATGCTAATGCACACCAGCTGGAACGATGTATTTTGGTCAGTATTATTAGGTTTTGTTGTTTGCTTATTTACCTTTTGGGCCGAATACTCACGCCGAGTTACCGAGACATTAGAACCAATTGCAGCCATTACCACCGCCCTACTCGCCTCGGCCATTACGCTAATTGACCCAAGTATTAATATGCCCTTGGTTATTCTTTCAGCCATCATTGCTTTTATACCCGGCTTAGCATTAACGCTAGGCTTAGCTGAATTAGCCGCTCGACATCTAATGTCAGGTACTGCCCGTATTATGGACGCGGTAATGATGCTATTTAAGCTTTATTTTGGCGCGGTATTAGGCATGGCGTTAGGAAAGTTATTTTGGGGCGAAGTATTATATGTTACCCCCGCTAGCATGCCTGTTTGGACAGCATGGGCGGCAGTGACCACTTTATCTATAAGCTTAGTTATATTATTTCGCGTTCGTAAAAAAGACGCTCCATGGGGAATTATTTCTGGCTATGTTGCTTTTGGTGCTAGCATTATTGGTGCCGCTTACTTAGGCCCAGCGCTTGGCGCTTTCGTTGGTGCCTTTGTTTTAGGCATGTATGCTAATTTATTCTCACGCATAATGAGATTACCTTCAAGCATTGTTAAGCTATTAGGTTTAGTCGTGCTGGTGCCTGGAAGTAAAGTTTATATCGGCTTAAACAGTGCGGTATCTGGAGTGAATATGTTAAATACCAATAATATTGGTTCTGAAGCCTTCCTAATTTTTATGTCGCTTGTCGCTGGCCTTGTTTTTTCAAATGTTGCCTTACCTTCTCGTAAAACGTTGTAATAAAGAACGCTAATGAAACCAGTTAACAAAAAAACAGCCTATCACCATGGCGACTTACGCAGTTCGCTCGTTGAAACGGGCGCCGAGATGATTGAAGAGACAGGAATTGAAGGACTTTCATTACGTAAACTTGCTGAGCGTATTGGTGTTTCTCGTACAGCAACCTATCACCACTTCAAAAATAAAAATGATTTACTTTGTGCGATAGCTGCACTGGGGTTTATTCAATGGACAAGTATTTCTAATGCCATATTTGACGATAATGAGCTTTCCGGGGAAGAAAAATTTCGTCAGTTTGTTTATCATTACATAACATTTGCTACCGAAAATGCTTCAATTTACGAATTAATGTTTGGTAAAACAATTTGGAAAAAAAACAATAGCGATCAAGCTTTGCGTGATATCGCTTATCCTAGTTTTAATTACCAACTAGAAATGACCAAAACTTGGCAGCAACAAGGCTTATTGATTGAAGACGAAAATAGCTTACGTTTAGCACAAGTAACTTGGGGAACATTGCACGGTATTGTGCGTTTACTCATTGATGGAATTTACCTTGATACCAGCCATATTGATGAAATGTGTGAATGTGTCGTCAAGGTTTTTATTCACCAACAAAAATTATAATAAGGGTTAGGCATGTCTGAAGACAATAACAATAAAACCGCTCAGTTTGACCAGTTTTTTTCTATTAGTTATCCTTTCAATGTCAATGCAACTATCATTGAAACAGATACAGCGCCAAGTTATCAATGTTTTATGAACACCATGCCGATGCCGTTTAAAATGGCCTCTGAAATAGTCACCCTTGACCAAGCTGCATTGCGCCCACTGCAAACACTTGGTAGCGTTGCGGGACAATTAGTTGATTATTTACATCATCAAGCTAAAAAAATAGACTTATTGGTTAGTTATATTTTGAGCGAGCAAGACAACGAAATGCAACGGTACCAAGGTACTGATTTTGGTGGTGGCGGCGTTATTTTTACCAGTAAAAACCTTTTTGATACTGGCCAATTTATTACCTTGAAAATATTTCTCCTTGATGATAATTGTGCAATTTACTGTTGTGGAGAAATAATTTCAGCAACAACGACAAGCGATGAACTCACTAGCTACAAAGTTATTTATCATCATATTAGAGAAGAAGACCGTGAAATATTAGTACGTTGTAGTCTTCATCAGCAATCAAAACAGTTGCAGGTTTTAGCGCAACAGCGCAATGAGCTATCAGCAAAAGAAAAGTAATTTAGCGCGTAAAAATATTTCTGCGTTAAGTCTAGCTGATATAAAGCACACTTTAGCGCCTATTCCTTGTTGAGCAAGTCAAAAACCGTTAGCGTGATCACGATATAATTTCAGGAAGATAGTTATGAACATGAATAAAAGATCTTTTTTAAAAGCGGGTGGTGCAAGCATTGCTGCGTTATCCGTATCAACTTCAGCATTTGCCTCATCAACGAAAGAAAGTCAGTCAAATAGCCAAGTACTAAAGGACATCACCAAAGATATTGCTGGCATTACTTCTGCAGAGCGTGAAGCTCGAATAATAAAAGCTCAGCAATTAATGCAGCAAATGAATATTTCTGCGCTTATTATTGAGCCAGGTGCTGCCATGGATTATTTCTCTGGTATTCAGTGGTGGCGCAGCGAACGCTTAACCGCTTTAGTGATCCCTCAACAAGGTAAAGTAGCGGTAGTTTGTCCCTTTTTTGAAGAGCCTAGTATTCAAGAAAGTTTAGCTATTGATGGCGATATTCGTGTTTGGCAAGAACATGAAAGCCCGTTCGAGCGTATCAAACAAATACTAGCAGACCGAGGTATTAGCCTTACCAAAGGGACGATTGGCTTTGAAAACTCGGTACGTTATTTTGTTCAACACGGTGTAATGAGTTTATTATCAACTCTTCAACATGTCAGCGCTGAACCCGTTACTCGTGGTTGTCGCATGTTTAAAAGTCATCATGAATTGCAATTGATGCATAAAGCAAATGAAGTAACACTATTAGCCTATAGCGAAGTATATTCAAAGCTAGAAGTGGGTATGACTTCTGCACAGGTTAAGAGCTTGATGAGCAATGCACAAGCGACG
This sequence comes from Colwellia sp. BRX10-4, assembly GCF_014077465.1. Taxonomy (NCBI): domain Bacteria; kingdom Pseudomonadati; phylum Pseudomonadota; class Gammaproteobacteria; order Alteromonadales; family Colwelliaceae; genus Colwellia; species Colwellia sp. BRX10-4. The sequence continues at coordinate 45,606 of NZ_JACGVZ010000025.1, read as the reverse complement.
TTAGGAGGAAAAAGCGCGTGGAATATGGCCTTAATTGATCAAGCAAGTGCTTTCCCTCATGGCAGTAAAAAGAAGCATCTAATTAAAGAAGGTTCAATTGTATTAATGGACTGTGGCTGTAATGTTCATGGTTATCAGTCAGATATTAGCCGAACCTTTGTGGTCGGTGAGCCAACAAAGCGTCAACGTGATGTTTGGCAAACGGTACGTACCGGCCAAAAAATAGCCTTTGAGCAAGCGCAAATAGGTAATGCTGCAGGTACTGTTGACGATGCAGTACGAAAATACTATCAAGCACAAGGATTTGGTCCTGATTATAAATTACCTGGCTTGTCGCACAGAACTGGCCATGGCATAGGTATGGAAGGTCATGAAAGCGTTAATTTTGTTCATGGTGAACAAGAAAAGTTAACGGCTGGTATGTGTTTTTCTAATGAGCCTGGCATTTATATACCTGGCGAATTTGGTGTAAGACTTGAAGACTGTATTTACATGACCGATAAAGGCCCACAGTGGTTTACTATTCCCCCAGACTCGCTAGATTCTCCGTTAGGCAAGCTTGCTAAGTTCACTTAACGCACTATTTATAATCTACAGTAGGCTGTTTTTAGCAAACTAATCAATAACAGTGGCTTCACTTTATCCTAAAAAAAGGAGTAACGGATCTTCCTTACTCCTCCCGTTTTTATAACGCAGGATACAATGAAATAACCAATAAAAGTGCCATGGTAATGTTAAAAACTCTCAAGCGTTTTTGGTTAGTTAACAACACTTGTATTTTTTGCCCTAAAACAACCCAAGAACTGATGCAGGGTAAATTGATTAGCCCAAAGACAATCGCCACTAACAATACCGAGGTAAAACTCTTTGATGGAGCATAAAGGCTTATTGACGTTAGCGCCATTGTCCAAGCTTTTGGGTTAACCCATTGAAATAAAACAGCTTGAATAAAGCTAAAAGGTTTATGATTTGACGTTTGTTGTTCGATATTACTGGTAGAGCTAGCTATTTTGAATGCTAAATAGAGTAAATAAACAATGCTGACCACTTTTAGTATTTGATAACTCACCGGGAAACGATCAAATAATTGAATAACACCTAGCCCAACTAAAGCAATCATCAGTGTAAAACCAATGCCAACTCCTAATAAGTGAGGGGTCGTTTTTTTGAAACCATAATTTGCACCAGAATTCATTAACATCAAGTTATTTGGGCCTGGTGTTATTGAAGACACAAAGGCAAAAATAGTTAAGGCTGATAGTATGTCTAAATTCATTGTTATTTTGCTCTTAATTGTTTGAGAGGCAGGTAAATTTCAAGCTATTTTCACTTAAATGCTCAGATGTTATATCACAAAGTTATACTGGAAAATCAGCTAAGGGCGCTTATTATCAAAATAGAAGTCTTAAATACTAAATGCAGAGGCTCGATGACCTAACCCTTGGTAGTGCCAAAGATCAAAGAAAGTTGGGTAAATGTATCATTTTTACATGGGGATAACGCGAAGAAAACATCTATAACGCATAGGTAAGTGGGTGAACATAGCCCTCCCATCTTACCCATTTGTTATATATTATTGCTTAGATAGCAACAACTTTATTTGCACATGGACCTTTTTGTCCTTGTCCAACTTCAAACTCAACAGCTTGGCCGTCAGCCAATGTAGCGTATTCACCGCCAGATTGGATTTCTGAATGATGAACAAACAAATCTTTACTGCCGTCTTCTGGAGTAATAAATCCGAAACCTTTATCCGCATTAAACCACTTAACTATACCTTTACTCATAACACTCTCTTTATCATTGGTGAAAAATATAAACCTAACTTGCTATCACCATTACAAGTCAGGATTTGAATCTCATTAATACAAACTATATTTAACATTATATACTGTATTTATAATTAACGGTGCGCGCCACCTTTCTTTTTCATGTTGACTACTTTTCGAGCTATATCAAGTAATTCAGGTGAAACATCATCAGCACCATCTTTTATTAGTTTACTCACATCACCAGATGAAAAGAATGAGCCCCGCTCAGCTTTTACGCCTAATGATCTTACAAAATCTTTTGTTTTACCTGTACTCCCCGTATCAATATACTTAAAAATAATTTGTTCATTAAAGCTTTGTGGTTCTTGCTTTAAAGTAGCAATGGTATTGGTAAGTAATGTTATTTCCGATCCTAACATTTCTATTAACTCGGCAATATCTGAATATGGTTTCATTAAATTATTTAGCTCTTATAATATTATCTGACAATGCCAACAGGCTATCATTTTACAGGAGAAGCAAGTCAGTATGACTAACCTACTTAAAAAAATTATTATACAGTGAATGCCTCTGAGTAAACAGTCTCTATTTAAATAGCTAAGAGCAATGATGAATTATTGTTACTTTTTTAATAATATAACTTAATGAATCCCACCTTATTGGTCGATAAAGCCGCTAATGCCGCATACTTAATATTCACAACAACTTTACTACAACTTTACTACAACCAGATTATATTATTTAAAATTCTGAGTTCAATCACTTTTTTTGATTAAAAGCTGTGATTTATTACGCTTGATTGTTTCTCTTGTAAGTCTATAATCTGCATAATTATTATATAACTAAGCACAATATAAATGAAAAAATCATACAAAAATAACGTAAATCTATATCTTGTCATTTTTTTGTTGTTAAGTATTTGTATTTCCTTTTTAGCGGTAGCGACAACAGATACCCCAGAGATAAAGACTAAGGCCGTTTTTAGTCAAATAGAATCGGCTTTATTAATTTTAAAAAGTAACAATGAATTCACTAAAAGCAATATCAGAAGTGTATTAACCCAATATCTTTTGCCTGAGGTAAATATTCAATATTTTAGTTATAAAGTTATTAATCAAAATTTGCCCAAACTATCTGCCGAACTTAGGACTGAGTTTGTTACTGAGCTATCAAATCAATTAATAAATACTTATACCAACTTATTAAGTAAATATAGTGGTGAATCAATGACTATAGGTACAGGGTCATTATCAAAAAGTGGTAAAATGTCGATGATCAATATAACGATTACCGGTGAAAATAAAATCAACAAAGCGGTAGTAAAGTTACTGATATCGAAAGACGGCACTTGGCAGTTTTTTGATATTATCATTGAAGGTATTAGTTTATTAGATGCAAAGCAAAAAGAAATAAACTCAAGTTTCAGTAAGTTAGGTATCGAAGGTACGCTGTTACATCTAAAAAGTATTAATCAAAGAAGTCTCACTTCTTCATAAAAATAAAGGTAGGTACAATCGTTCTAATGGAATGGCTTAATCATACGAATAATTTAAAAGCACTTTCAACAGTACTCGCCAATAATAAATTTGTTATTGCGCTATTGTTTATTTTTCTTTTTTATATGATTAAACATCTCATTGTTATAAGAATAAAACAAAAATCAAAACAAGATAAAAGATTACAAATCGATGTAGTTAACAATATATTTACAGTATTAATAATTGTGATGGTTTTTAATATTTGGTCTGAAGAAATTCAAAAATTTGCTTTTTCGATTGCTGCCTTTATTGTAGCAATTGTTTTAGCAACCAGAGAGTTTATTCAATGTTTTATTGGTTTTATTTATATCCTGTCAAGTCGACCATTTCGTATTGGTGACTGGGTAAAAGTCGGCAATCATTACGGCGAAGTGCATTCAACAGACTGGGCAAAACTAACGCTGTTAGAGGTAAATATAGATGATTATCAATACACAGGTAAAACGCTATACCTACCCAATAGCCAGCTAATTACTTCGGTTATTAAAAACCTTAACTTTTTAAAACGATATGCAATACATCATTTTACCATTGTCAGAGATGACAGTGTTAATCCCTTCAAGTTTATTGATGAGTTGTATACTAGAGCAAGTTTATATTGTAGTGACTTCAAAGAAGTTGCAATCCGCTATAATCAACTGATCGAAAATCGTTTAGAGGTTCACATTGCAGGCCCAGAGCCACATATTCAAGTAGCAACTTCTGAGTTTGGTGATACGCAAATATTTTTTACTATATTTTGCCCAACAGAGATAGCATTAGAAATAGAGCAGAAGTTAACTGCTGATTTTATGTCATTGTGGTTTAAGCAAAAAGTGTCTTCATCAACTTTATCAAACTAATGTAATATCACTGATTATCAAGTCACTAATCACGATCTTTTTCTTGACTGAGTGACTTGTCATACGCTAACACTGTGACAAATAAAATTATTTTTTATCGTTATTCAATAAAGTAAGCGTGCCATCGAGGTGCACATCGCGTTGCGGAAAAGCAACAACAATATTATTCTCTTCAAACAATTCCTCTAATCGAAATCGAATATTACTTCTAGTCACTCTTAAAGCCGTTTCTCCAGTTGAGTTTATCCAAAAATTTACATAAAACACTAATGAATTATCACCAAAGTCTTCAAAAACGACGACGGGCATTGGCTTGGTCAATACTTCTTTTTGTGCGAGTGTCGCTTCTAAAATAAGATCCGCTACTTTTCTAGCCCGAGTACCATAAGCAACCCCAACAGAAACACTTGTTCTCACTAAACTGTCTCGAAGCGTCCAATTCACTACCGTATTTTCAAGTAGTTTACTGTTAGGAATAAGCAGATGAACACCATCAACACGCCTAATACGCGTTGAACGGGTATTAATTTCTTCTACGACACCTTTGGCATTTTCAACTTCTAAAAAGTCACCAATTTTAATAGGTCGTTCCCACATTAAAATCCAACCACTGATAAAGTTATTAATGATGTTTTGTGCACCAAAACCAAAACCAATCGCGATTGCACCCGATAAAAAGGCAAAAGCGGTGATAGGCACATTAATCAAATCTAGGGTGGTAATCAACAATATAACTATCGCAATCACATAAAAAACACGCTGTAATAAGTGTATAATATTTGGATCAGTTTTTTTGGTCGTTAAACGCTTGGTTATAAACCTTACGCCCCACTTAGTGAGTAACAACCCCAGGTAAATAATTAGCGGAATTAACAGTAACCCGCCCAATGTTACCGGTTGATCAGCAATAGTAATAACCTTAGTAGATAAGATTTCTTTTATTTGTGTAAAATCCATAAAATCCCTTAATTTAACCGACTTTTTATTTTGATCCTAAAAAGACTTTTGATGGGTCACGAGAAAGCGTTTACCCAGTGCTTCTCTTCCTAACAGCATTAAATAACTCATATCAGAGCGGTCTGTCAAGGTTATTTAGATTGACCACTTTTCTTCGCCAAGTACGATGGGTGTTTCTATAACGTAGCGTTGCTCTGTAGTGCCATTTGACGATTTAACTTTACGCATATCACTAATAGGCGCCGTACATTTCTGCATGGTATCGACATTATGCATATCAGGGTGTAGATAAAACGTCACACTATGTACGCCATCAACAATTAATTTTTTAATATTATCAACGTGTAACGACGACGTTTTTGCACCGGTATCAACTCGCACTTGTAAGTCGTCAATAGCTAAGTCTGGCAAAGCTATTGATTCTAAACGGCCGATAACAACTTTATTCACTTTTTTCATACGGTTTCATAGCTGTCGTCATTTACAGGTAAAAGCTGCTCTTGTACATTTTCAATATGATCTGCAATTTCTTCATCGTCTTCACTGAAATAAGCGACATGAAACATGGCTTCACCTTCTTGAACTAAGGGTATGTTTTGCTTACCAATTAAAATGCCTGAGCGTGTTGCTTTAACCGAATCAAATATTGCACCGTATGGACTACCAATTTCGGCTAACACTTGACCTTTAGTGATCTGATCGCCCAAATTTACAATATTATGAACAATACCACTGGCATTTGCACGCACCCATTGACTGCCATTAGCAATAAACGGCATACGTTTTTTCTTCTTGGTGCGAACAACTTTTCTAGTCATACCTAAATGGTGTAATACATTTAAGATACCTTTCATACCTGCTCGAATTGAAAACTCATCAAAACGCAGCGCTTCACCCGCTTCATATAATAATATTTTCGTTTCGTTTTTAACGGCTGACTCTCTTAGCGAGCCATCAACTAAAGTAGAGTTCAACACAACCGGTACGCCAAACACTTCCGCCAAGGCTTTGGTATCAGGATCAGACATATCCGCCCTAATTTGCGGCAGGTTTGAGCGATGAATTGCCCCGGTATGTAAATCGATACCGTAATCACAATGCTTAACGATTTCATTAAGAAATATATGTGCAACGCGTCCCGCTAAAGAGCCTTTCGCAGAGCCGGGAAAACAACGGTTTAGATCACGACGGTCAGGCATATAGCGACTTTGATTGACCACGCCATAAACGTTAACCATAGGTACGGCAATAACCGTGCCTCGCGTTATTTTAAGTTTCTTTTCGTGGATCAAGCGTCGAATAATTTCAATACCATTTAATTCGTCGCCATGTACCGCCGCACTCAAAAAAATAGTGGGCCCGGTTTTTTTAGCGCGAATAATATGAACGGGCAAAGAAACGTCGGCATCGGTATATAACTTAGCAACTGGCAACTCTATTTTTCGCTGCTCTCCAGGTAAAATTTCGAACTCACCTATACGTAATATATCCATAAAATTCTCTTTAATTATCCTTTGCCACGTGTCTTAGTATCATGAGGTTTGGCATTTTTTTCTAAAAACTCAAACACCATACCTGCAACATTTTTGCCCGTCGCTTTTTCAATACCTTCAAGGCCAGGAGATGAATTAACTTCCATGACCATAGGACCATTTTGCGAACGCAGTAAATCGACACCACACATGTTCAAGCCCATAGCCTTTGCGGCTTTAACTGCTGTGTCACGCTCTTCTTTCGATAATTTAACCACAGTAGCAGAGCCGCCGCGATGTAAATTAGAACGAAACTCACCTTCAGCGCCTTGACGTTTCATCGCAGCAACAACTTTACCGCCAATCACTAAACAGCGAATATCTGCACCACCCGCTTCTTTAACAAATTCTTGTACTAAGATGTTCGCTTTTAAGCCCATGAACGCTTCAATGATGGCTTCGGCCGATTTAGCCGTATCGGCTAATACGACGCCTATGCCCTGCGTACCTTCGAGTAACTTAATAACCACTGGCGCGCCGCCAACATTTTTAATCAGATCTTTAGCATTATCTGGCTTGTTTGCAAAACCTGTTCTCGGTAGTCCCAGACCTTTGCGCGATAGCAACTGTAATGACCGTAATTTATCGCGTGAGCGGCTGATAGCGACGGACTCATTAATGTTGAAGGTACCCATCATTTCAAATTGTCTTGCCACCGCTGTGCCATAAAAAGTCACAGAGGCGCCAATACGAGGAATAATTGCATCATACTTTGGCAATTCTTTACCCTTGTAACGCACAGCTGAACGAGTACTCGTAATATCCATATAACAGTGTAGTGTATCGATAATATCAACTTCATGGCCCATAGCTTCGCCGGCTTCTTTTAAACGGCGCGTAGAGTAAAGGTTTTTGTTTCTAGATAAGATAGCAACTTTCATAATAAGTCCTGTAGTGCTCACCTTTATTTAAGGCTAAAGAGTGAGGTAATAAGTAATATCGAGTGTATAGTTAGCTCATTAAATAATAAAGCGTCATATATCGATACGTTTAATCAAATAAAATGATTAGAAGGCGATTTATATAATTATAAAGTCGTTATTATAGAATGTTTTACGTCAACAGTTGAAAAAAATAACGATTAAAATTTTTTAAGACAAGTCACTGAGCAATTTTTACTTGTTTAGACAAATTTATTGGCTCTACAACATTGGACTAAACTGTGATTTTTCCGGGTAAAATGGCTTAAATCAATAATGGCAGATTATTTTGTATAGGATTTTTAAAGTCGCAATACTGGCAGAGTTTAAGAAAAAATGAGGGGTAAGCTTGTTGAGAATAATTAATAGCTGTGTTTATTTATGTACGAATGAAGTGAAGTAAGTGAACTCAAATTATAAAAACCACTTATATTAAGTGGTCTAAATAATTTGAGTGACTTAGACAAGCTGATAATACAAAACGATTACTCGTCTTTAGGTAAAACCTTTATTGCTTTGTAATCGCCTTCTTTTAATTCGTCATTGATACAATTTAATAAATAAGTTTTCATGTCAGCTTCTGCTATTTCATCTTCAATAGCGTATTCTTTACATTGACTTAAAAGACTTGATACGTAGTCACTAGGTGCATCCATTAAAGCAGGTTCTGCTTCTTCACTGTGTGCTATGCCTGAAGTTAGGGCTAATAAAGCGATAGCTAAAATTGTTTTTTTCATAAATATTCTCTTTAAATTAAAATTACTTACATGTCCCAATAGTCACTTAATGAATTAAGTTGACGGTCAAGAAACCTTTTTTCATTTAAAATATCTAATCTTTCTTTAACCAGATATTTTTGTTTGGCGATATTGCTAATTTCTTTTTTGTTTGCAGAGACACTCGTTACTTCGAATCCAGTGATACCAGGATTGAAATTCAAATTGCTACCTATGCCAGTACTTTCGTATGTATCAATATTCATTTTTTGCCTTCAAAAAAATCATAATTAGATTCTGGTTGGATAATGTTCCACTATTTGAGAATTGAAAAGCAAAATATTTTCGTTTAACTAATCAATTTTTTTTGTTAAAAAAGGAAAATAGCTAACCCTTGATATATTGAGTGCGAGTATAGAAAGTTCAAAACGTGACGGGGAGAGAATAAAAAAGGCATAAACCTTTAAAAAACAAAAAGATAAATTTCAAGAAGATTATTTAAATCGATTATTCCTTAACAATAAAGTAATTCCCAGCGGCTTAAAAATTCAATTGACCTGCAATAAGCAGCAACATTATTCTTTTCAGCGCTGAGAATATCCACACTCTTTATCGCTAAAATAACGATAAAACGTTAATTAAGCTGATTTTTCTAAAGCAGTAATAATGTACCACAGCCAAGAAAGGCTATAAAACCAAATATATCTGTTACGGTTGTTAAAATAACAGCTCCAGATAATGCGGGATCGATGTTAAATTTATTTAATATCCAAGGTATCCATACCCCAGATAACGAAGCCACTAAAATATTACCTAAAATAGCGATACAAATAGTGACTGATAGCATAGGATTTTCAAACCAGTAAAAAGTAATGATGCCAATGACCGTCGCCCATAACATGCCATTAATTGCGCCAACTTTAAGCTCTTTTTTAACGATAGCCTGCCTATTAGCATCACTAATTTGCCCTAACGCTAAACCACGTATAATCAAGGTTAACGTTTGACTACCTGAAATACCGCCCATTGATGCAACCACAGGCATAAGCACGGCAAGTGCAACAACTTGTTGTAAGGTCGCTTCAAATAAACCAATAAACCAAGAAGCTAAAAATGCAGTCACTAGGTTAATACCCAGCCAAATCGCTCGGTTTTTACTACTTAACCAAACACTGGCAAATAAATCTTCTTCATCACTCAAACCAGCCGCTTGCATTAATTGATTATCTTTTTGCTGGTCTTTGTACCTATAAGCAGAGTGCAAATCTAAACGGCCGGTTAAATGGCCATTTTCATCAACGATAGGTAATGCTGATTTTCCAGAAAGGATCACTTCGTCAATTGATTCATCTATATCTTTACTGGCTTCTAACACTTGAACATCTTGATACTCCACACTGGCTAAGGGAGTATCACCATCTAAAAGCAACAATTTATTGATGGGGATTTCACCAAGTAATTGGGCATTATTATCAACAATATAAATAACTTCAGTTAACGGTAATAAATTTTTTGCACACACTTTCTTTGCGGCTGCCACTTTCAATTTTTGCGAAATTCTTTTTTCGTCAAAGCTTTGCCAACGTCCCACTTCATCTTCAGAATAATCTTGAGCCTTTTTTAAGTACTCTCTTTGTTTAGCTGTCATTTTTGTGACAGCATATTCAATAAAGCGATCGCTTAAATCTTCAGTAAGTTCTATTAAGCTGTTGGCATCTAATTTATCAAACAAAGGAAAACAGGCGTCGTCATCCATTGCATTTAATAACATCTGCCGAGATTCATTTTTCATCTCTAGAAAAATATTTTGTTGATAATCTGCGCTCAACAACACCCAAAGACTTAATCGAGGTTTGATAGGGAAAGCTTCTAAAAGAATTGCTACGTGCTCTGGCATGAGCGTATCTTCAATCTCAGCAGCTAATTCATTTAATTGAAGATCGTTGGCTAATAGTTCTTCGATTTTTTCAATATAAGTAGGGAGTAGTTCTAGGGACATTTAATTTCCTAATAAAGATTTCAACAAATTTTTTGAATCAAACTAAGTAAAATTTTGCGTTTTATTTTATGGGTTATTTAACTATAGAATCGCATTATTCTCTAATCATTAAACTAGAAAACTAATGAAAATGCCAAAATTACAACCTTTTGCTATAAAAACGCAAAAGTTTTCATTTTATTCCAAATTGTGGCGATTACTTTTTAAGAAGCGGCAATGGCAACTTATCGAAGATTGGCATTATAGCTTACCTAACAAAAGAATCGTTATAATTCCAAAAGGCTTTATTTTTGATGGTAGTTCGTATCCGGCAATAGTCTGGCTTTTCTTCTCGCCAACAGGGTTATTACTCATCCCAGTTATTTTGCATGACTTTTGTTTTGAGTATAATTATTTATGGGCTAAGCAGGATGATAAAATATTTAAATTTAAAGAAGGCTATGGTTTTTTAAAATGGTCAACACTGATCCGCAAAGTCGGTATAGAAAGAAACGAACTACTGCTAATTGATTATTTTATATGGATACTGTGTATGGCTTTTGGTTGGGTAAATTGGCTAACATTTCAGCGCAAAACTAAGCCTACGTTATTACCGGAGGACAAATAAGAAAATTTTAAAAGTCTCAACCTAGAATTTGTTAAGAAGAGGATAAACTTATTGGTAAGTTTATCCTTAAATCTACTGCATATTGATTGTTCTATCGACTAAAGGGCTGCTGCTTGAGTAAATATGCTGCCATTTAAACAATGAAACGACTTATGCCTAGTTATTTTTATGTATTTTTTCCACAACAGTTCAACTTTAGTTTGACCTTCAAGTTGTGATCCACACATGTTGACAAACTGTATTTCAACGTCATTTTCTGGCGAACAAATAGCTTTTTCTAACATCAGTAAACGTTTGCCTAGCTGTGTTAATAATTCTGCTTCGGCGATATTGAAATCTCCAGATTTTCTGAAACCACGTGGGAAATTTACATCATCGTAAAATTGTGTTGCAGCAATAAATCCATGTATTAAAGTCATTTGTGCCTCTATTGACAGGGTATAGGTTTTAGCGGATTATGCGGCTAACAAGCAAGGCTGTAAAACAAATAATAATTATCGTATCGATAAGAGATTGCAGTATGGATATTGAGTTAATTAAAACCTTCTTAGAAGTTAAGGATTGTCGTCACTTTGGTAAAGCGGCCGAAAACCTATATCTGACTCAAGCGGCGGTTAGTACCAGAGTTCGTCAGTTAGAGAAATACTTTAATGTGACCTTGTTTCAGCGCACCAGAAACAATATTCAATTAACACCCGCAGGAGAAAAGCTTGTCCCCTACGCGGAGCTTATGATCAATACTCTTCGAATGGCAAAACAAGATATTGCCATAAGCACTGAAAAAGTTGCGCACATTTATATTGCCGGCACACCTAATACTTGGGATGTTTATATACATGATGCCATTTCAAAGATATATATCAATGAACCACAGATCAGTTTAATCGCTGAAATATTATCGCGAGAGCAATTAACCAGACAACTACTTGAGCGCACTTTAGATGTTGCCATTCTATTTGATCCCCCAAAAGTAGAAGAGCTAAAGATTGAATCTTTGCATATGTTTAATTTAATCCCCGTGACAACTTTTAATAACAAAATAACAACCGCCGCAGACCTACAGCGTTATATTATGATTGATTGGGGAACAAGCTTTACTCACTGGCATGCTAAAGAATTTCCTGACATCTCAATTCCTGCAATTAGAACGAGTACAGCGCGTATTGCACTTGATTTAATGCTGCAATGTGGCGGGAGTGCCTATCTACCAGACATGCTAGCAAAACCTTTCATAGAACAAGGAAAGTTATTTGAAATCAAAACTTTACTTGTTTTCGAACGTGAATTATTTATTGCCTTTCATAAAGAAAATGAGAATGAAGAACGCATTATTGATATTAAAAATTTACTGAGAAAAGATCAGCCCGAAGCCCCCGCTATTATGAGCCCACAGTAAGATTAAAAACGGATACGCTTGCTAGCGAACCAGCACAGTCAATACAAAATGTTTTTAGTAAAAATCATTTATCGTTAACGTAAAAATATTTTACTTTTCTTGTTAGTAAAAAGCGTAGATTATGCTGTTTTTACTTGAGTATCCTTTGGTGATATAACAATGAATATCAATTCTAATTATGAGTTATCAGCTTCTGATGAAATAAGTTTTAACTATGATCTGTCTTCAAACGAAGGAGATGATAATAACAATGATGATGATAATGATAACGATAGTGACAATAACATTGCTGAATTTGAGTTACATACCTCACCTAGCGATGTAAAAAAATCAAGACACAGTAACAAACGTACTTATTTAGCCAAGAAAAAAATTGAACAACTGCAAGAAGAACGACAACTGAGAAGGTTCACTCAAGATTACTATGATGATTGGGATTAAGCGCATAATTAACGCTTAATTGATAAAATAATAGTAACGCGAATTAATGATGAATTAATTCGCGTTTAGTTCTTTAGCAAAAAAGATTACCCGCCACTAAATTGCCATTGAGTGAGTCAAACAAAACGTTGTTATCAACTAACTTCCATTAAAAAAGTGATTAAGTTTATTACTGAGTCATAGCTCTTCAATTTTCAGGTCTAAACTAGTCTAAAGTTAGAACTGGTGTTAAAATATCGAATAGCCCATTTAGGTTTCAATAGTGACACAATAAGGCTTGATAACATCAAAAACCACAAATCAAGAATAGACCTTGCAAGTCAACCGCTAGCACCTAGACCTCAAACAACTTAAGAGTACTAATAACCATGAATACAAAAATCTATAAGCGCGTATTTGCTTTGGCTGGAGAGTTAATGCTTGCTGCTCAGGAAAGAAATCAAATCAACTTTGACAATTGCTACAGTGAATTAAAACAACTCTGTGATGATAATGAAAGTACTGATAAAGACCATCCTGTACAGTGGGAAACACTGGCTGACTTTACCGATGATTTACCCTTAGCCATTTCAATTTACGAGAAAGCATTACTTAAAGCAGAAGAGATTAATTCAAAAGATTTTCGTTCATCAATTGGCTTCTCCGTTGCATCACTGCAAGTTGAATTAGGTGAAAAAGAAAATGCGATTGAAAACTTAGAAAAAGCAAAAATCAGCTGTAATAAAATTGTCGACAAAGAATTAAAAGCTGAAATTCATGATTTATTAGAAGCGTTAAAAAGTGAAGTATCGAGTCCTTACTAAATAACTCATAGCCCAACGAGTAACTTTATTTAACTTTGATCAATAATCAAGTTACACCTAAATTGATACAGTCGCCTGCTAGCGTAGACGACTGCAATGCCTAATTTATAAGCTATAGTAAGGTCGCTTTACCTTATGACTTCTGGTTCTTATTTGCTTTAGTTGGAAAGTTAATATCCGCCTGTTGCATTCAATGTATGCCTTTATCGACGCTGTTCGCCTAATATGAACTCAATATATCCCCGAAATAATTTTTCATACTGAGTATGACTTTATAAACGTTATGTAAAGCCAAAAAAATAATAACCAAACAAAGAGCATAAAGTATTGCCCAATGCTAAATAAAGTGGGGGAATAAACATAAATTCTCCTTTGATACTCAATATATATAGGTAATACTTAGCAAATATTCGCTTGCACACATCTGTGCTCCCCCTGAATGGATCTATTCACTAGAACGGAGTAATAAACAATCATGATTATCTTTTTTATCTGCATCACTCTATTAATATTGGGCTATAAATTTTATAGCCCTTTCATTGAAAAACAAGCGGGCATTGATGAAACAATCAAAACACCTCAAGTACGTTTTGAAGAAGGGGTTGATTATGTTGCCATCCATCCAGTTAAAGCCTTTCTTATTCAGTTTTTAAATATTGCCGGGGTAGGTCCTATTTTTGGTCCTATCCTTGGTGCTCTCTATGGACCGGTTGCACTTATTTGGATTGTACTTGGTAATATTTTAGGTGGCGCAGTACATGATTACTTTTCTGGGGTCATGAGTATTAAAGAAGATGGTAAAAGTTTGCCTGAAATTGCAGGTCACTATTACAACGTTTACTTTAAAGGGATAATGTTGATATTCACCACCATGCTACTGTTTTTTGTTGGCGTTGTCTTTATCATGAGTCCTGCCGGATTATTAAGTAATTTAAGTTATTTTGAAGGCACATTTTTAGCCGGTAATACCTTTTGGGTTTTAGTTATTTTAGGCTACTATTTACTGGCAACACTTTTACCGATAGATAAAATAATAACCAAACTCTACCCCCTTTTTGGTTTACTCATGATAGTGATGACCTCGCTTATCGCGATATCATTACTTATGAATGCGCCACACTTACCTGTCGCTGGTGATTTTTTGGGGTATTTTAACTCAGATCATTACAGTCATGACTTTTTAGAGCCTAATACTGACGGTCTCCCTGTCTGGCCGTTATTATTTATAACAATTACCTGTGGTGCAATTAGTGGTTTTCATTCGACACAAGCACCGATTATCGCGCGTTGTTTAACCAATGAAAAATATGTACGCCCAGTCTATTATGGCGCGATGATGTGCGAAGGCATTGTAGGTTGTGTTTGGGCCTTAGCCGGTATAGCAGCATTTCCTGAAGGTTACTCAGAACTTAAAGCATTGCTTGACCAAGGGGGGCCTGGCTTAGTGGTTAACCATATTGCAAACAGCTACCTTGGCGCACTCGGTGGCATTATGGCTATTATTGCCGTTGCGATATTCCCTATCACTTCTGGAGATACCGCTTTTCGGTCCTTGCGTCTAACCTTAGTGGATGCATTTAATATCCCACAAAGTTTACGCAACCGCCTCTTGTTAGCCGTGCCTATTTTAGTTATTGCTTATTTTATGACAAAATTAGATTTTTCAATAATATGGCGTTATTTTGCTTTTTCAAACATGCTACTTTCTACCAGCGTATTATGGCTGGCCACTAAATTTTTGTTTGACCGTGGCACTTTCCATTGGATCGTCAGTTTACCTGCCATTGTTGGTACTAGTGTTAGTGTCTCTTATATTATGACGGCAGGAATAGGCTTAAATTTACCCAGTGAATATGGCAAATTAATCGGGGCTGTGGTCGGTGTTATCTCACTTATCTTATTAATAGTGGCACACAATAAACGGGTAAATATTGCCTCAACAACAGCTTAATGTTTAAGGTGTTTAATGTTTAACATTAAGAAAAAAGCAGTGCTAATTAGCACTGCTTTTTTATTTGTATCAGCCCAATAAAACACTATTACTGTTAATTATTTAGGGTGAAAAATCAAAGAAAATCATTAGTCCCTAGGGAGCTCAATCAGACCTAGGCCAAATTGATAACTGATGATAATTAACGTATTCTAAGCAATAACAGCCAACATTAAGGCGTGCACTTATATTTTTATATTTCCCTAGCCTTTGAAACCTTGTCAGTAAAAATAAAATATTATTGTCGCGCAAAACGGCCATAATTATTATGCTGCCGCTAAAAGTATTGGGTATTAGTACCTTTATAGTAAAAAAACATTATTGTGTTAGTGACAATATGCCAAGGGAATTGCTAAATTTATGCAAAATTTTTTTAAAAAAGGACTCAATGTCGTTCGCTCAGTTGCCGACAAAGCCACAGGAGAGTTAGCGGCTAATTACTCCATTGTTAAAGAAAAAGTGAATGGTTTACCCGTCTTTATTTCCGCAGAGAAGTCAGATAAGTATGATGATATCGAGTATGACGAAAAACACTATTTTGTTATACCTTTCCAACTCTCAGAATATAAATTTGCCTTGCACACCATGCGGTGTCTCCCGAATGCTGTTCCAGAAATTAACAACCTACCCAAAAGGCGTGTTTTTCACTTCCCCAACCAGCATTCAGAAGAAATGCTTAAAAATTATATGCGCCAATCCGCAGAAGAGATGGTAAGAAATAAAAGCGCAAGTAATCCAAACAGTATTGAATCTTTGGCCGATCAAATTGACGCGCTAGATAAAAAGCTCACATATGGCATGCTATTAGTGGGTGGTTTAGCCGCGGTGGTAAATCCATTATTGGGCGTAGGTATTGCGGCAAAAGCATTGTTACCCAGTGTTGGCGGTATAATTAATAAGTACGGCTTGCGCCCTACGGGAGAGAAACTTTCCCAGCATCTGCTGAATAAATCAATAGAAGAAGCTGATGCTCATATTGCAAAAGAATTTGCTGATGCAAGTACACTGCAGGTTATTAATCCTATATTACAAGAGTTAGAGTTGACACTACGTACCACAGAATTGCAGCACGACCCAATAACTGACGCCAATTTAGCTGATGGCAGTATTCCTGAGCTTGATGGAGAAAGATGGCGAGAACTAACTGAGGTCGCTATTTGTCATGTTTACAAGGAGGTTTATCAAACGCCATCTCTGCACAAAAAAGCGAGCCTTGGGCCTAAAGACTTAAGATGGCTAAAAATAATGTTTGAAGTAAACAGTAAATAAAGCTTAATTGCATAAAGACTTCACTAGAAGCAATAAGCTATTGAACTTTTTGTATTTATAATAAAAATAAGTAACAACTGCCCTTTGCTAACCGTTTATTGTCAAATCAATGACACTTGGGGCCAGTTTTACTGACCCCCATTTCATAAAAGCAATGCAGATTTATACCTGCTAACGAGTCACTTATTGACCACTCAACCTTTTGCCAAAAGATATAGCATAAGCTGGTGAGCGCATTCTTAATACCGGATCATCACTTGGCGTAAAGCCTACTGACATCATATTAGGATCAAAATTAGTATTTTTACATGCATCGCTGCCACTGGTATTAACGGTCACTGTGCC
This sequence comes from Colwellia sp. BRX10-4, assembly GCF_014077465.1. Lineage (NCBI taxonomy): Bacteria > Pseudomonadati > Pseudomonadota > Gammaproteobacteria > Alteromonadales > Colwelliaceae > Colwellia > Colwellia sp. BRX10-4. The sequence continues at coordinate 28,479 of NZ_JACGVZ010000025.1, read as the reverse complement.
TAGCGTTACTTGAGGACGTTCACTTGGCCACTGTTGTGATGGGTCAATATCACTGTCTTGTGCTTCACCTAAACTTGCCAGAATGTTAAAACTAACCGTCTCATCTTTAAGCTGTTGCGCAAAGGTATCCGCTAAAAACTCAGTAGGCATTTTAGCAGCCTCAGCTTTTTCTAATGTTTTCACCCCTAAATTAGGCTCGATGGTCCAGCGAAATTTAGTTTTCTGTTGATTAGGTTGGTCAAAGTAAAAAGTGTGCAGACCAAAGAACTCAGTGTTGGCAAATGAAGCGGCTGTTTTAGCCGTTTTATTCCACATAGCATTAGCTTGAACACTCGGATGTTGTTGAATATATGCCATGGTTTTAGCGGGATCAGTTTTACCATTTTCGTCAGGAAGTAAGGTTGATAGAAAACCATGAAAAACTTCTGGGTTTTTACCGGCAAACACCGGAAAGTTATTACCAGTAAAAGTGTGGAAAGAGCCATCAGGTAACTTTATTTGCATGCCCATGCCGCGTGTGCCAGCCGCTTTTTCATCACTATTGGGATTTGAACCACCAACGGAAAAGCGAATAGATACCGGTAGTTCGCCGTTCGATAACAAAGCAGCCCCCGTAAAATGTTGATTAGGTGTTGGTATAAAAGTACCCGATGCACACAAACCTTTAGCATGTGCTTTTCTATAGCCAGGATGTTTCCCGCCCAATTTTTCAAATATTTCAACAAAATCATTAGCGACAACTTCTTTATCAGTGGCTGCAGCGTTCGATGTTGCTGTAGCAGTAGCGATGAGAAAAAAAGCACTAATACTAGAGGTGATGAGATTATGTTTCATTGGTTTCCTTAGAGTGGTTATTTCAATAGTTCAAATGACGAAAAATGTCATCGATAAGATCTAGAGTATTATCTACAAGCATAGCAAAGGACCTTAATAGTGTAATAAATATTTCACGACCAACGAGCATAAGACTAAAAAAATTTGTTGTCAGAGTTACGGTGAAAATAATGATGACTTAATGACACAAAACATTCTTATTCAACTTCAAATCTTTCATCAATAAAAAAGCTGGGTTTACAACCTACCCACCGGTCGGTTAGAATGAATTATCATTAATAGTTAATTAAGTCCTGAATATGAGAGACGCAGAGCTAACTCGTCAAAAGATACTAGAAATAAGTGCGGATGAAATTCATAAAAAGGGTTTCATCGCAACAAGCTTATCTTGTATTTTGGTGCGCTGTGAAGTTTCAAAAGGTGCATTGTATCATCATTTTAAAAATAAAATGGAGCTGGGCTACGCTGTTTTTGAAGAAATTTATACACCCATGTTTTTAGAATTATGGCAGCCAGCAGTAGAGGTAGATGATCCTATTGAAGGTTTATGCGACTTTTTTACCGCTATGTATACTAACTCATCTTGTGACGAGATTGTTTGTGGTTGTCCTTTAAATAACCTTTGCCAAGAGATGTCTGGCGTAGATGAAGGCTTTCGCTTACGTATTCTAAACATGCAGCAACAACTCAACCAACTTATCGCCATTAACTTACAACGTGTCGCTAACCAGCTTCGTGACGACATTGATTTTAGCCAAGTTGCCTATTTTATTGTTTCAACTTTTCATGGTTCTTCTAGTTTAAGTAAAAGTTCTAAAAACAAAGACCTCTTTGAAAAAGTCATCAAAGAACTGTGTAACTATATTAGAAACCTTAGAAGTCATTAACGCCACTCTTTTCATTTATCTCCTTGGCTTTTTACAGCCGATATAGCAAATAGTAATAAAAGATATCAATTAAGTATTTACATACCGCATGGTCGGTATGTAAAATACCCTTAATGAATTAACAATGACTCAGCACTTAATGCGCTCTCTCAAATACGGACAAAAACATGAAACACTTAATGGCAATATTTACTCTCTTATTCATGACTTCATTGGCAAGCTTTTCCAGCAATGCCTACAGCATTGAAAACTCTCCATACACGGTAATTGCTGAAACAGGTGAACGATTGTTTTCTCGTATTGCTAAAGATCAAGAGTCACTGAAAAAATTCCCTGAACTGATGCGTGATATTGTTGAAGAAGAGCTAATGCCATCAATAGATTACAAATACGCCGCATTCAAGGTTTTAGGTAGAAATTTGAGAACGATGACTCCAGAACAGCGTGAAAAATTTGTTGTTTCTATGCGTAGTTACTTAGTAAGAACTTACGCAATAGCGTTAAAACAATATAAACAACAAGACGTTGTATTTGAGTCTCATAAATCAACAAATGGCGCAAGAATTGTTGGCGTTAATTCAGTTATTCGTAATGCCAATGCGCCTGAAATTAACATTACTTTTCAAATGCGCCAAGACAGACAAACAAGTCAATGGAAAGCTTATGATATGATCATCGAGGGTATCTCTTTACTCAGTAGCAAAGAAGCTGAAATAAGCCAACGGATCCAAAAGAGTGGCATTGACCAAGTGACCTTAGAGTTAGCTTCTTTTAATCAATAAGTTCTCTAATTCCGTTATCAAGCTATGCTAAAATATTTTTAATATTATCAATGCATCAGTAAGTATTAGCATAAATGACGGTTATTAATTTTTATCTTACGCGCCACGGCGAAACACAGTGGAATAAAATAGGGAAGTTTCAAGGACAGTTAGATAGCCCTTTAACCGATAAAGGCTATCGACAAGCTGATGGAATTGCTAGGCAACTAGTTGATCACAAGATAGACCTTATTGTAAGCTCAACATTGCCAAGAGCAAAAAGTACCGCTGAAATTTGTCAGGTGACCGTAGATTGTCCACTTAACTTTGCGCCGGCCTTAATCGAGCGAGACTTTGGCCTCTGGCAAGGAAAAGTTATTGACGAAGTAAAATTAGAAAAAAACTTCCACGCTATTTTTCATCAAGTAAACGGTTCCGCACCGCCGAGTGGAGAATCGGGTATTGACTGCGCACTTCGCTTTCAACAAGCATTAATTGAGATTGCTAATACTGGTGATGATGATCAAAAAACTCCACAAGATAAAACGACCACCAAGCCGAACGACATAACGATTAAGAGTATTCTTGTGGTTAGTCACGGCGATATATTACGCTGTTTTTTATCTTTGTTTGTTGAAAGTTTTTCTGATAAACAAGCAATTAACAGTCAACAAAAAGCCTTTGATAATGGCTGCATTTTTCAGCTTGCCTACCAGTGTAAAACTAAAATATTTACCCTTATAGCGACACACGACATCACTAAACCTTCAGCGGTGATAATGCGGTGATGATAAGCTCAGTGATCATGGTGATGGCATACCTGCTAGATCGTTGGCTCGGCGAAGTAAAACGATTTCATCCTTTAGTGGGCTTTGGTTGGTTAAGCACCGCAATAGAGCATACCTTTAATTTTCAGCATGTGACACCGAAAACAACCTCATTATTGTTGCCTCGATTATTGGGGGTTTTATCTTGGCTTATCTTATGTTTACCTTTACCTATTATTTATTATTACTTTCACCAAAACCAGCTACTTTTTTGGTGCTTAGATGCCTTAGTCCTTTATTTTGCTATCGGTTTAAAAAGTCTGAAATTACATGCTTTACAAATTTTTAATCCCCTTAATAAAAATGACTTAGCCACCGCACGATATTTTTGTGGTTACTTAGTTAGCCGAAATACAGCAGACCTATCCGAACAAGAAATTTCACGTGCAACCGTTGAGTCTGTCCTAGAAAATGGTCATGACGCAGCTGTTGCTAGCTTTTTTTGGTTTATTATTGGTGGTATTCCGCTGGTGATTTTACATCGACTCGCCAATACATTAGATGCAATGTGGGGCTATAAAAATCAACGTTTTATTCATTTTGGTTGGTGTGCTGCCCGCATGGACGACTTACTCGGTTGGCCAAGTGCAAAAATTACCGCATTACTTTATGCTTGCCAAACAAATTTTTCTTGCTCAAAAATGATCAGTGCGCTAAATAATGGTTATCGACAAGGCCAGCATTATAAAAGCCTAAATGGCGGTTGGGTAATGGCTACGGGCGCCAGCGTTCTAAACTTTACGCTAGGTGGAACAGCAACTTATCATGGCAAGACAGTAACGTCGACACCATTAGGTTGTGGTAATAGCGTTGTTAAAAATGATATTTTTCGTAGTATAAATCTGGTCAATAAAGCGGTTATTATTTTGATGTTTACTTATTTTTGCTATCAGCTCCTGCATTACTTTTATAGTGTAAATTTGTGATGGACAATCAAGCTGATGGAAGTTCGCCCCTGTTAGTACACGGTGGTCAGCTCAATGAAGTTGCCCAACGCTATCAAATTCCCTTGGAAAAATGGCTAGACTTGTCGACAGGTATCAGCCCAATTAATTACCCGATCCCCGCTATTCCTGAAAATATCTGGCAACAGTTACCGCAGCCAAACCAAGCAATGCTATCTGCGGCTAAAAATTATTATGGTACACAGAATATTAGCGTAACGAGCGGTAGCCAAGCGGTTATTGCCCGTTTACCTGCGCTCTATCTTAATCATATCAATCAGCCAGCAAACGGGATAGAGGTATGGTTACCGGAAGTGGGCTATAAAGAGCATGAACGAGCATGGCATGATGCTGGTTTTACCATAAAAAATTATCAGCATTTACCCACTTGCGAAGTGCTATCTCGCTACGCGATTGTTGTGGTGATTAACCCTAATAATCCAACCGGTGAATTACAGCAACAGCAAACATTAACCACACTGTTAACGACTCTGGAATCATTATCGGGTTGGCTAATTGTTGATGAAGCTTTTATGGATGTCATAACACCTAGTCAATCGCTGATCCACTTAACAGCCAACAAACATCTTTTTGTGTTACGTTCAATCGGTAAATTTTTTGGCTTAGCGGGAATTAGAATCGGCTTTGTAAGTGCGCATCCTTCTTGGATAAATAAACTACAGCAGTTATCTTCACCTTGGGAAGTTAATGGCCCGGCTCAATTTATTACTGAGCAAGCCTTAAAGAATAAAGTATGGCAAGTAGCGCAACAACAGCAGTTAATCGCCTTATCAATAAGGTTAGAAGCGTTATTGGCAAAAACTTTTTTACCTAACCAAGATAAAAGCAATGACCCAAGCATCACCATCAGTGGGTGTGGTTTATTTAAAACTCTCGTTCATCCCCAAGCAACAGAACTTTATCAAAAATTCTGTTGCCAAGGACTCTACGTGCGTTTGTGCGATGAAAAAAACGCTCTGCGTTTTGGCATACCTGATCAAGAGCAATACCAGATATTAGCAAAATTATTGGCTGAGCATAGCCATAGCTGAAGCGAGCTTTTCAGCTAACTCACCCTTTTTTAACTGTCCTTTGTCGACATCAAAATTATCATAAAAACTAGGAATAGATAAATGGGCTTTTACCTCGCCATCAAAAAAGGGTGCCGACCCTACAGCGGCGGCAAGAACAGTTGCTGCTCCACCGGGTCCTGGTGACGTTGCTAATAGAACCAAAGGCTTATGCTGGTAGACTTTTTGTAGCGTTCGAGAGCTCCAGTCAAATAAGTTTTTATAGGCGGCCGTATAAGAACCATTATGCTCAGCAAAACCAATGACCAAAGCATCTGCAGTGGCTATTTTATCAAGAAAGTCTTGTGCTAACTGCGGTTTACCGAGTTCAGCTTCTCTATCAGCACTATATAAAGGCATTTCATAATCGTTAATATCAAGTACTTCAACTTGTGTATTTTCAACGAGACTAGCGGCATAGCTCACTAACTGTTTATTAATGGATTGACGACTACTACTGGCAGCAAAAGCGATAATTTTCATATAAACTCCAAAGGTAAGAAAAGGTAACAATAGGTATTTCAGTGAAGATAGTGTAATTTGTTTCCTATACAAGATTAATAACTTACTTACAGATACATTATTTCCATATGAAAGCTAATACATTATTTTCTTTTTCACAAAGTCAAAGTAACTTACTTGATGGTATAGCTGTTTTTGTCCAAGTTGTGCAAAGCAAAAGTTTTGTCAATGCCGCTGAAAAAATGCAGCACTCTACGTCTTATATCAGCAAGGAGGTTAGTAAGCTAGAAACCCGTTTAGGCGTCCGCTTGCTGCACCGCACGACCCGAACTTTAAGTTTAACATCGGAAGGCGAAGTCTATTATCAACAATGCCAACAGATCATTGAAGATGCTTTGCACGTTGAAAATAGCCTTTCTGGACGTCAGCAAATACCGCAAGGTCGATTAAAGTTAAGCTGTCCTATTGGTATAGGTGTTTCTCGTATTAGGCCTATCCTCGCTGAATTTATGGCTAAGTATCCGAAAGTAACCTTAGACATCGACTTAAACGATCATAAAGTTGATTTGATTGCTGATGGCTTTGATATTGTAATAAGAGCCGCTATGCAACTTGAAGACTCAAGCTTAATTAGCCGACGTTTTATGAACTCAACCAGCTTAACACTCGCTTCTCCCGAGTACTTAACACAATATGGTCGACCTAAACATCCCGATGAATTGGTCGATCATCACATGATCAGTTACCGTAACTTAAAAACACCTGAAACTTGGCAGTACCGCAGCCAGAATGGCCAAGTAACACAAACACATGTAACCAGTCGAGTATCATGTAATAACTCAGAAATGATGATTTCGTTATGCTTAGCAGGACAAGGTATTATTCGTATGCCGTTATTTAATTTACGTGAAGAAGTGGCAACAGGGAAATTAGTGCCCTTGTTTGAAGACTTTATGCCAATAAACATTGGTGTTTACTTGGTTTATCCCAGTAGAAAAAATATGCCAGCTAAAGTGAAATGCTTTATCGACTTTATTGTCGATAAGTTAGGCGATAGTTAACCACAACTATGCTAAATTATTATCCTGAGTAAACATGCCGTTAACTAATGCCAGTTGAGCGAAGTAATAGCTAGTCATGATCCAAACACTCGCATAAGGTATTTGATGATAAAACTGATTAAGCCCAATGAGTGAATCAGAAAGAATAAAGCTGAGCCCACCGATAATTAGCCAAATATTAGCTTTTTGTGAAAGTAAGGTAGTGATCCCCATTAATAGCAATATGGTCATATAAACCAATACCGGGATAAATAAATCGCCTAAGCCAGCATATATGATCAAAAACACGCCAACGCCATAAATACAATAGAGCCCAATAACGGGTAAACGTTTACTGACAATAGGCATGGCTACTAAAGGTTTTAAGCTAAATATGTAAAAAAGATGAGCCACTAAGAAAGCCGCTAAACCGAGTACAAACCAATTAACTCGGTCATAATCTAAAAAGAAATCGCCAAAAATAGAGAAAACCAAGCCAAGCATAAATAACTTATGAGCGCGTTCTTTAGTACCTCTACTGTTTTGCCATGAAAAATGCAATAGCACTAATATCGGCAAAATTTTTACTAACCAGCTCAGCGGATAAGGCTTAAAAAAAAGACCCACCATAAAACTACAGGCAGTAAGCAAAAATAAAAGTAAATGGGATCGGGTCATTGCTGTCATCTTCTTTGCTATAAACCTTTGTTATAAACCTTCGCTAAAAAACACTATCTACTGAAAAACAGAAATAAGTCATCATTCAGTTCGAGATAATATCGCTAAACTACTGGTCGCTATTTATTAGCACCGACAACAAAGGGAGTATACCCTACCCCCCTTTGTCAGCTATTCGGCTTTTAAATGGCTTAAACCCTCTCAATAATTAAGGCTATGCCTTGGCCGACACCTATGCACATAGTACACAGTGCATAACGCTTGTTGGTACGTTGTAGTTGTCGAGCCGCAGACGTTATTAAACGCGCACCACTCATGCCCAAAGGATGCCCCAAGGCAATAGCGCCACCTTGTGGGTTAATACGCGGGTCGTCATCTTGTAAACCTAATTCGCGAATACAAGCTAAAGCTTGTACTGCAAAAGCTTCGTTAAGTTCAATAAGGTCGATATCTTCAAGCGATAAGTTTAAACGTTTTAATAGTTTTTGTGTTGCCGGTACTGGGCCAATCCCCATAATACGTGGCGGTACACCAGTGACAGCCATACCTAGCACTTTAGCTATCGGGGTTAAGTTGTTTTTTTGTACCGATTGACTTGACGCCAATAAGATTGCGGCAGCGCCATCATTAATCCCTGAGGCATTACCCGCGGTAATACTGCCTTTGGCATGAACAAAAGGTTTGAGTGCTAACATTTTTTCTAAGCTTGTTAGGCGAAGATGCTCATCTTGAGAGAAAATAATCGGCTCTTCTTTACCTTTTATAACACTGACAGGCATTATTTCTTCGGCAAAAAATCCAGCTTGTTGGGCACTCGCCGCTTTTTGCTGGCTAGCAAAAGCAAACTTGTCTTGGTCTGCTCGACTAATGTTAAACTCTTCGGCAAGGTTTTCTGCTGTTTGTGGCATACTTTCAGTACCATAAGCGCTATCGAGTGCTTTGTTAACAAAGCGCCAGCCCATAGTCGTATCAAACATTTCTTGAGTACGCGAAAAATTACTTTCCGCTTTGCCGATCACAAAAGGCGCACGAGTCATGCTTTCAACACCACCAGCAATAATCATTTCAGCTTCACCTGACTTAATCGCTTGCATAGCAATGCCGACAGCATTCAACCCTGAGCCACATAAACGGTTTAGCGTTGTTGCGGGTACTTGGTAAGGTAAACCGGCTAATAACGTTGCCATACGAGCAATATTACGGTTGTCTTCCCCTGCTTGGTTAGCACAACCTAAAATAACATCGTCTACTTGGCTAAAATCTAGAGTTGGATTTCGTGCCATTAATGCTTTTAAGGGTAAGGCGGCTAGGTCATCAGCCCTTATAGTCGCTAGCGAGCCGCCATAACGGCCAATGGGTGTTCTAATCGCATCGCAAATAAAGACTTCATTTTGTCCGCTATTTTCAGTTTTTGTTGAAAAGGCACTCATCTATATATTCTCTTTTGAGTTTATCGGTGCTGCGATCTAACTGACCTCAGCATAATCTTAAGCGCCATGATAAGCACTTTTTAATCTAACTATTTTTTATTTACTGGTAAAAGCACAAGAAATAGCTGACAACGCCAAGTCTGTTCTCCTTCTTTTTACTGAGAATAACGATTTATTGATAAAATCACCGAATAGATTGAAGATATCAAGTTAACCTTGATTGACCCACAATAACCTTGTGACAGACGTTTTACTCGAGCTGATTCAGTTAAAAACTACCAAACTTCATTGCTATCTGACAAGACTATTATCTAACAGAACAACCATCAACTCACTGCGCAAAAGGTTGACTTATTGCTCAGCAACCTTGAATTTATATGGCGAAATGACAAGCTATGCCCTTTATCAATCGAGCACCCTGTGATGCACTCGATAAATTAAAAGTGGTTATGGTCGATGAATCAATAAGGTTTAGCCACCTGCGAGTATTAAACTATTGAATCTGCTTGGCAATCAGTCTGTACTGGCATTGGTGCTTCAATACTCCCTGATTGGCAAGAAGTCTTAGAAACTGAAGCGATCGTATAAATACCGTTAGAAAATAATAAATTAATAAAAGAAATTTTTCGCTCTGCTCGAGTGAGTTAAATTTACTTTATCGCTTAAATAAAGTCTAAACAGATATCGGTACAGCCTTTGCCACAATAAACACCCGGAGTACTTTTATCTTCAGGGACAATTAAACGCAGTATACTGCCGCAAGTTTCACATTTCATTTGACGGCCCGCCATCACTTTTTTAATCAATGCTTTTTGATCGTTAAAGGACTTTGCACTGCTTTTTTTTAATAGGTCAAACTGAGTTATATCAAGCATAAAGCTGCCTTATTAATGCTAAATAGCCTTCAGCATCTGGGTAATAGTCAATGAAAATCATCAACCGATATTGACGTTCTCAATGGTTCTGCACTTTTATTAATATAAGAGCGCTAAGTTAAACAGCCGCGCAATAAAACCCGTCATATTGACCACCTAACGGCTCAGCGCTTGAAATCAATAAATTTTGGTAAGAACTAATATTTTCATAACTGGCGCCAACAAAAGGATAAGCGGTAATTTCCCAAGGAAAATCATCATTGCCTTCATAAGGACAAAAAGAGAGTTTTTGGTTGTTTTCTAAAAGTAACTGACCAAATTTCAAAGCGGCTTCTTCGTTAGGAAATATCACTGAAAATTCAATTTCACGGGCTTGGTTTAAATCATCACCATCAATCATCATTTGCCATAAGGCATCACCAACATTGTCTTGTGGAAATAGGGCTAAATCACGGTTCATTATTTTTCATCTTATCTTTGTAGGCATTAATTCGCCATTTTATCTGATGAAAAACATAATACCAATTCAGTTAGCGATTATTTTTGGTAAACTAGCGATATAACTTACCAACGAATCACTCACCTTGAATATAGCCTTGCATAAATTTGAGCTTCATATCGATGTTAATACAGAAAATAGCAGCATTATTGGCGAACTTAACCAAGCATGCTCATTAAGTAATGCTCAATTAAAACAGGCTATTCAACGAGGTGCGTTATGGTTAACCCGTGGTAAAAGCACACAGCGTTTGCGACGCATCAAAAAGCCATTACAAGTAACCGATACCCTCCACTTTTATTATGACGAACAAGTATTAAGCCAACAGCCTAATGAAGCGTTATTAATTAATGACGATGTTGATTATAGCGTGTGGTATAAGCCTTACGGTATGTTATCTCAAGGTTCAAAGTGGAGTGATCACTGCACGATTGCCCGTTGGGCTCAAACACATTTAACCCCTGAGCGCCCCGCATTTATTGTTCACCGTTTAGATAGAGCAGCCACCGGATTAATTCTAATAGCCCATAGTAAAAAAGCAGCGCGCGCATTAAGTGCGATGTTTGAAAAGCATGATTTAGAGAAAATTTATCATATTATTATTCACGGCGATCATCGTTTACGACCACAACCTGAGACATTAACCTGTGATGTCGATGGTAAAAGCGCCAGCAGCCATTTTAGTCATCTTGCTTATAATGAAAAAAATAACACCTCGTTGGTACAAGTTATTATTGATACGGGGAGAAAACACCAAATAAGAAGTCATGCTGCAAGTATTAATATGCCGGTGGTTGGCGATAGATTACACGGGGAAGTTGGCGACGCCAGCATTGAAAAAACGATTAACTTACAGCTGTGCGCGGTGGCACTTAATTTTATTTGCCCACTAACCGCAGAACAGCGGTCGTTTAAAGTGCCTGAACATTTAATGCCCTCATTAAATGTTCTTGGCTAAGTGTTTTTTATGAACAGTAATTAAAATCACTATCATTAAGCATAGCTAATTTATCACCAACAATTTCAGCCGCTTCAAGTTTGGCTAACAGGTCAAAACCGATTTGACGTTGCTCTAGTGTCAACGCTAAATAAGGTAATCTAAAGTTAGCTTGAACGGCACCTGTCATCATTAACGTGGTGTTTATGGCAATAGGGTTAGGCTCACAAAACAACCATTTCATCAGACTTTGTAAACGTTCATTTAGTTCGTTATCTTCACTGTCCATTAATGTTCTCATTAGGCCAGGAACCAGATTCGAGGTTACAGAAATAACACCGTGAGAGCCAAATTGGTGGCGACCAACATAACATTCATCATCATTACCTGACCAACAAGCAATACCTTGCTTTTCATAATAAGCAATACGGTCATTACCGCCACATTCTTTCACACCAATAAAGTTTTTATGCTTTGACAAAGGTTCGATCAAATCAGGCGTAAGGTCTTGGCCCGTTCTTCCTGGTACGTTATAAATAAACGCAGGACCAATATCTAAGACTTTGTTAAAATGCGCGGCAACACCCGCCATTGAGGTTCGCCCGTAATAAGGATTAATTTGCAATGCTGCGTCCATCCCCATGGCAAAACCATTCTGTGTGGCTTTAATCGCCTCACGGGTATTATTACTACCGGTATTACCAACAATAATAAGTTTGTCACTATACTGATGAACGGTATGAGCGATTAACATTAAATGCTCTTCCCAACTTAATAAGTGTCCTTCACCTGTAGTACCACCGACAACAATACCGTCAACACCCGCCGCTATTTGCTTTGCAACCAGCTTGTCATAAGTAACAAGGTCAATTTCACCCTGTGCGTTGTAAGGGGTTTTTATCGCAGTAATTAAACTTGCTGCCTTTATATTTTTCATTTTTTCTCAACTACATATTAGGTAAAAGGGTAATTTTTCTTATTTTTGAAGAATAACTGAATTTAACAATGACCGATTTTATCAACAACTCGGCGTAGGATAAACACTTCATTACTAACAATGTGCTGATATTTGAAAATTTGACTGTCTAAGGCTAAAACTTTATAAGCCTGATAGTTATTTTCATCATTTAAATCGGCTCGATAATGCTCACTGTCAACAACTTCTTCTTGTGTGATAGTAAAGTGAATATCTCCCACTAATCCCCAATCGCCTAACTCAATAATTTGGCTAACAATTTCGCCCTGAGACGTTTGTTCAACAAATGAAAACTCAAAACTACCATCAAGGCAAAGCTCAGCATACTCAACAAGTTGGTGACCGACGTCGTTCATTTCCATACGATACCAACGGCCGGCTAATAATGCTCGGTTATATTGTTCACTCACTTAAAACACGCCTTATAACTCTGTCAGATATAAATACTATTGTGCATTATTTTCACCGACAACCAAATAAAAAAAACCACAACATTGATTGTTGTGGTTAAATAAAGCGCTTGACGTTTTATGAAAAATTAGTTTTTTAAGACCTTAATACTACCATTGACACTTTCTAAATTAATCGTAATATCGCCGCTACCAACCGTCCCAGATAAGTGACGACCACTAAACATTTTTTTATCACTTGAAAGCCCAAATGCCGTGTCAATACTACCGTGCATGGTTTCGGCATTAATAGTGGCATTGAGCTCACCAAGCATATAAAGTTTAATACTGCCGTTGACCGTTGTTAGTTCTACGCTGTCGATGTTGTTGCCAACTTGCTGGTAGGTTGCATTAATACTGCCATTGACTGAATTTAATTCAAGGTTTGCAGCTAAGCCTTGCACACTAATAGTACCGTTGACTGTATTCGCTTTTATGTCACCTTGTACTTTATCAATCACCAATGAACCATTTACTAATTCAATATCGGTTAATGCCGCGCCAAACGGAACCATAACAATATAATCAACTTTGCCAGAGCTATTATTATGCCCCCAAGATGATTTTTTTTGGTATGTAGTTTCAACACTAACCCCCCTAGAACTTTCAGAAAACTCAAGGTTTATACGGTCTCTATCAGTTTGATTTTCCGTGGTCACTATTGCTGTTATTCTAATTTCATCGTTACTCCAACCTTGAATATCAACATCACCATTTATATTAGCTAAACGTAAACTTGTTTGTTCACCAACAACAAATGATTTTTCAATGGTATCTTTAACCTCTGCATATACGCTGCTAATACTCGCAAGTGATAAAATTGTGACTAAAGTAAGTTGTCTCTTAAATGACTGTTTCATGAAATTTCCTTAGGGTTTATTAACTATTTTAATGGCTATAATGGTTAAGTACACAATGGCATTGAAAAGGTTTAAATTTTATTTTACTTTTTTAAATGACTTTTCCTACTTTTAATAACTAACAACAATTCAACTTTTACAGTAACCTAACAGTAATTTTCACCCTATTGACAGGATTAATAAATGACCATCGCTAACGTACACTTACTTCTTACTGGCAATGAATTGATGACGGGAGATATTGTCGACAGTAATTCAGCAATGATCGCTCAACAATGTAAAGCCATTGGCATAAAAATTAGTCGAAAAGTAACCTTAGCTGACGATCTTGATTTACTTGCAAAGGAAATAGAACACTTAACAAAAGATGCCGATGTATTAATTATTAATGGCGGGCTTGGTCCAACGACAGATGATTTAACCGCACAAGCATTGGCGTTGGCGACACAACGTTCTTTAAAGCAACATCCTATAGCACTGGCCCATCTAAAGAGCTGGTGTGAACAACGTAATGCTCATTTAGGTAAGGCTAATTTAAAGCAAGCCCTGCTGCCAGAAAATTGTAATATTATTGCCAACCGAATTGGCAGCGCAGTAGGTTTTTCCTTAACACTGAATAATTGCCAAATCTTTTGTACGCCGGGGGTACCCCGTGAACTTAACATAATGCTTGGTGAAGAAATAATTCCTGAATTGGCCTCACAATCAAACTTCACCGCGGAAATGGATATTACTCGCTTACAATTATTTGGTATTGGCGAGTCAACCCTTCAGTCAATGTTGCTAAAAAACTTTCCCGATTGGCCTAAAGAAGTTGAAGTTGGTTTTCGCGCTTCTTCGCCATTAATAGAATTAAAGTTAACCGTTGAAAAAAATGAGTATTTATCAATAAAAGTCGATCTTATTCAAAAAATTAAAACATTATTAAACGATCACATCATTGAAGAGATTAAAGATAAACCTTATTCTTTAGCCGAACTAGTTTTGCAATTATGCCAACAAAAAAATCTTAAAATAACGACAGCAGAGTCTTGTACCGGCGGTTTAATCGCCAGCGAAATAACCAAAGTTTCAGGGTCATCATCTTCGTTTGAAGCTGGCTTTGTAACTTACTCAAATAATATGAAAAGCAAACTACTGCATGTTGATGAAAATATACTTGAACAATATGGCGCGGTTAGTGAACAGACAGTAATAGCAATGGCAGAAGGTGCATTATCCATAGCAGGGGCTGATTTAGTTATTGCCGTTTCTGGTATCGCTGGCCCAACGGGTGGCAGTAAAGAAAAACCCGTTGGCTCAGTTTGGATAGCTTGGGGTAATAAAGATAAAATACACACCAAATATTTTTGTATAAAGGCAAATAGGGAAAACTTTCAACGTATGGTAGCAGCACGGTCTCTTGATTTAATAAGACGGTTATTAATTGAGAGTAGTCAAACACCACTTTATTTTTAATATATAGCCTTAATATGTTGTATGCATGTTAACGTTAGGTATTAACTATACTGATATTGCAAGAAACGTGATTTTTATTGCGCCACAAATCAAATCTTTATATATTTGTAGGTAAAATAAACTAGAATAGAATTATGAAGCTGCATATTAGTTATTTGGGTAACTAATATTGTTAGACGTTTGAGTAGAAATAGGAGCATATTTTGATAGAAAAAAACTTCATCACGAGTGGTCGTAATACCATTATCCATAAGATGAGAAAATTTGATTTACTGATTATAAATGGTGGTCACCCTGTAGTGATTGTAAGTAACCGTGGTATAGGTATTTACAAAGGTGAAGTTCCAAATAAAAAAGCTGATGCTAAAAAAGCCTATCAAGATGTTGTTGATGTTAGTACAACAGACGTTTTTGGAGAGTATAAAACATTAATTTTTATACAAGCATTAGATAACAAAGAATATAAAATTGATTATTCAAAAGTAAATACTGGCTCTTTCATCAAAATTCACCAGGAAAACTACATTTAATCGATATTTTAAGTGGTAATATTGGAGTAAGTCTAGCGTGACTCAAGTAAGCTTAGTAGCAAATAAAAAAAATAATATTGACCTTATTTTGCAACCGGTTAAAGATGATATACAGGTAACAGAAGCCAGCGTCCATGAACTAATAGAAAGTTCTGAATTTAAAGACTTATATGTTGATAATGGTAATATAAAGAATGCCATCGCGGAACTTAATAGTGTTCTAAAACCTCTTCAAACGAATAAATCTGGTCGAGAAATTAGTTATCAAGTGCTTGAGCGCAGAGACGCGACTATTTCAATTACCATTGATAAAGATGAAATGTCTGCAACAGCTGAGATTTCAACAGCGCTTGGTGGTAAACATTTAACCGCTAAGGCCATTCTCAACTCTGCTCAAGAAGCGGGTGTCAGCAAAGGCTTTAGCAAAGAGCAATTGTTAAAACTTGCTCATAAAGCCGCGAAAGAACCTGCTGGCTCTATAATTACTGGCGAAATTGCCCACGGTAAAATTGCCGTTAATGGCAAAAATTCATCAATAAAATGGTTAGTACAAAGCGCCCAAGATAGAATTTTACGTCCTAAAGATCGCGAAGATGGAAGTGTTGATATGCGTGATTTAGGTGATATAATTTGTGTAAAAGTTGGTGAACCGCTCGCGAAAAAAATTATGCTTACCGAAGGCGTTAAAGGTTTTACTGTGACTGGCTCTCCCCTCGAGCCTCTGGCAGGAGATGACATCACGCTAACCGCTGGCGAAGGTACAACAATAAGCCCTAAGAATGATAAAGTCTTAATCTCAACACTGGTCGGCTTACCAAGAGTTATTGATAACGGCATGGAAGTTGACCCGGTTTATCGCATAAAAAATGTTGATATTAGTACAGGGCATATCAAATTTGAAGGCAGTGTTATTATTGATGGTGATATTTGTGAGGGTATGAAAGTAACGGCTACCGGCGATATCACTATTGGTGGTTTTGTTGAGTCAGCAACCTTAGAAGCTGGTGGTGACATTACTATTGGCAGTGGTATTATTGGTAAAAAACAAGACATTGAAGGTCAATCTCTCGATAATATTAAAATGAGTGCCTATATATCTGCTAAAGGTGATATTTTCGCAAAGTATGCCCAATATGCTCAAATATATTGTCACTCTTTACGTATTGAAAGCCAAATGATGCACAGCATTGTTGATGTTGAAGAGATACTTTGGTTAGGCACTGAAAATAAAGCTAATGGTAAGCTAATCGCTGGTTACATAAAAGCGGGAAAATCTGTTCATGCCGGTATTGTAGGCGCAACAGCAGGAAGCAGCACCATTATAAGCTTTTCCAAAAAAGTAGATCTAATGAAAGAACAGTTAGAAGATATTGAATTTATATTAAAAGTTGATTCTGATAAATCAACAGAATTACAATCAGCTGTTAACAAACTCAAAAAGTTGCCTGCCGATAAAGTAAACCCTGAGATGCTCAGTAAACTGGTTTCTACTTATAAGTTTCATGCTCATCGCGTAGGTGAGATCCTTAACAAAAAAGAAGCTTTTGAAGAACAAATACAAACTTATATGGCAAGTGTATATGTAGAAGCAACAGAGAAACTTTATCACGGTGTACAAATGATTGTTGGCGATTTCCAAGATAAATCTCGTCGTGAATATGGACCAACTAAAGTGAATTATAAAGAAAGAAAAATTCATTTTAATCCTATCGTTAATACATAGAATATTACTGAAAATCTTCTATTAATATCATTTAGTTATATTAGGAAAACGATGAAATTTAATACTCTTGCTTTAATTGCAACGAGCTTAATTGCTAGTACTGCTTCAGCACAGCAATGCGATATAAACTTTAATCATGGTGTGGTAATCAATCCTTCTCATGTACGTATTTTGAAAGAAAGCCAAACCTACGTTCAAATTAATAATGATCAACAATTATTTATTCGTGGGCGAGAGATAGCCCTCAATGAAGAGCAAAGACAATTACTCACGCAATACAGCCAAGGCATTCGTAAACAAATACCTGAAATAGTGGCAATAGCGATTGAAGGTGTCGATATTGATTTAAAAGCAGTAAACAAAGTTATTGCTAGTTTAACTGGTGAAAACAGCGCCTCACATCAAAAAATTCAAGAGCGCTTCGATGAGATGCAATACCGTTTAAGAGAACGTTTTAACCATAGCGATACTAATTATTATATTGCTTCGCAAGATTTTGCTGATTTTGATGAAATTTTTGCTGGCGCCTTTGAACAAGAAATTGAAAGTATCGTAACCGAATCAATTGGCACTATTTTAATGGCCGTTGGTGAAGCAATGACTACAAACGAAGAAAGCAGTAGTGAGCAGCGCGTAAAAACCTTTGACCAACGTATCAAAGGTATGGAAAAGGATTTACAGCTTGACATTGAACCCCGAGCACAAGAAGTTAAATTAAAAGCTGCGCAGTTTTGTAAAAGCTTAAAGAAGTTAGATCAACTAGAGTCTAAATTACAGCAAAGTATCACTGCACTAAGTGAATTTGATTTGATACAAACAAAATAACTCCATTGCTCCCAAAGAGCAACATTATCCTGATACAGGCACCGTCATCCTAAACACAACACCTTCATTTTGAGCAAGCATAATCACCTAAACACAACACTGTTATCATCAACACAACGTCGTTATCCTCAACCCAAACCCTGAACATAACACCGTCATCCTGAACACAACTCCGTTATCCTGAACTTGTTTCAGGATCTGTACTTGCAACAACAAAGACCAGATACTGAAATGAATTCAGCATAACGACAAGAGGACTAAACGATCACCGACTTCCTGATAGCATCACCGTCGTCTTTAACACAACGTCGTTATCCTGAGACGGGCACAGTCATTCTCAACACAACGCCGCCATCACCAGCACAACTCCGTCATCCTGAACTTGTTTCAGGATCTGTACTGATAACAACAAAGACCAGATACTGAAATAAATTCAGCATGACGACAAAAGGACTAAACGATCCCCGACGCTCTGATCAAATCACCTTCGTCTTTAACACAACGTCGTTATCCTGAGACAAGCACAGTCATTCTCAACACAACTCCGCCATCACCAGCACAACTCCGTCATCCTGAACTTGTTTCAGGATCTGTACTGATAACAACAAAGACCAGATACTGAAATGAATTCAGCATGACGACAAGAGGACTAAACGATCACCGACTTCCTGATAGCATCACCGTCGTCTTTAACACAACGTCGTTATCCTGAGACGGGCACAGTCATTCTCAACACAACGCCGCCATCACCAACACAACTCCGTCATCCTGAACTTGTTTCAGGATCTGTACTGATAACAACAAAGACCAGATACTGAAATAAATTCAGCATGACGACAAAAGGACTAAACGATTACCGAATTGCTGATAGCATCATCGTCGTCTTTAATACAACGTCGTTATCCTGAGACAGGCAACGTCATTCTCAACACAACACCGTTATCCTGAACTTGTTTCAGGATCTGTAATTACAACCACAAAAATCAGATACTGAAATGAATTAAGCATGACGACTAAAGGACTAAACGCTCACCGACTCTCTGAAACCATCACTATCATCAACACAACAACTTAATCCTAAACATAAAAAAACCTGCATCAGCAGGTTTTTTATAATTAAAATCATACAAATAGTAACTTACATATTTGGATAATTCGGACCACCGGTGCCTTCTGGTGTTACCCAAGTTATATTTTGGCTTGGGTCTTTAATATCACAGGTTTTACAGTGAATACAGTTTTGCGCATTGATCACTAATTTGTCACCCTGCTCTGTCGATTCAATTTCGTATACGCCAGCCGGACAATAACGCTGAGCAGGCTCTGCATACTTAGCTAAGTTAACCGTAATTGGAACATCAACGTCAGTCAGTCTTAAGTGACAAGGTTGTTCTTCTTCATGGTTAGTATTTGACAAAAATACTGAGGTTAATTTATCAAAACTTAGTTTATTATCTGGTTTTGGATAATTGATAACCGCCGACTCCGAGGCTAATTTAAGCTGGTCATGGTCAAGCGTATCGTCCTTGAGGTTAAACGGTAATTTACCATTAAATAGGTTTTGATCTATGGTGTTATAAGCACCACCCAAGGTCATACCAAACTTATGCATAGCCGGGCCAAAATTGCGAGAGCTATAAAGTTCGTCATATAACCAAGAGTTTTTAAACCTTTCAGTATAATCGGCAAGGTCTTTACCACCTTCATCACCGGAAACGATCACTTGAAAAATACTTTCAGCGGCTAACATACCGGATTTCATTGCGGTGTGATTACCTTTGATTTTAGCAAAGTTTATCGTTCCAGCATCACAGCCAACTATAATACCACCTGGCATTGTCATTTTAGGTAATGAGTTAAAACCGCCCTTTGCCATCGCTCGTGCTCCATAAGAAACACGTTTACCGCCTTGAAGGTACTGACTAATTTTTGGATGATGTTTATAACGTTGAAATTCATCAAATGGGCTTAAGTGCGGGTTGCTATAATTTAAATCTACAATAATACCTACAAATACCTGATTATTTTCTGCATGGTATAAATAACCACCGCCCGTTGCACCTTGATCTAATGGCCAACCGGCTGTATGTACCACGAGACCTTCTTGGTGCTTAGCGGGGTCAATGTCCCAAATCTCTTTAAAACCTAAACCATAATGCTGTGGAGAGACACCTTCATCTAAATTAAATTTACTGATCAGTTCTTTACCTAAGTGACCACGGCAACCTTCAGCAAAAACAGTATACTTAGCGCGAAGTTCCATTCCAGGAACAAACGAATCTTTTTCTTTACCGTTAACATCTAGACCCATGTCACCGGTAATAATACCCGCAACACTACCATCATCGTTATAGAGTACTTCATGTGCAGGGAAACCAGGAAAAATTTCAACCCCTAATTCTTCCGCTTGCTCTGCTAACCAACGACATACGTTGCCCATGCTAACAATATAGTTTCCATCGTTATGCATAGTTTTTGGTACAGAGATGTTTGGTAATTTTATCGCGTTGGTTTCGCTATTAAGTAAATAAAGATCATCGCCGGTAACTTTTGTATTAAGTGGCGCACCTTTGTCTTGCCAATCTGGGAATAATTCATTTAGCGCTCTTGGCTCAAAAACAGCCCCCGATAAAATATGTGCTCCAACTTCTGAGCCTTTTTCAACAACGCAGACTAAAAGTTCTTGATCTTTTTCTTTTGCTAACTGCATCAAACGACAAGCTGTTGCTAAGCCAGACGGACCAGCACCAACAATAACAACGTCAAAATCCATCGATTCGCGTTCCATAAATTTCCCCAAAAAATATTGATTTAAATAAAATCAAACACTCGTTTGATTTTCAAACACCTGTTTGATAATATCACTCATTATAGATATTTTGTTGATAAATACTATCTTCTATTGAAAGATATTGCGACAAAAGCTATTTAAGCTCAATTTATCGAGACAAGCACCGTATTACGTTGACGTTCACGTAGTCTAGTATTAGTCTGTGGAGCAATATTGAGAAATACTTGCTAATGTTAGTTTAATTAATCAAACCTTAGCTTTACACTATAAATACAAACACAACAAACGCAATCAGAGGCTACGATGAAAGTATTAGTACCTATTAAACGTGTAATTGACTATAACGTCAAAGTTCGCGTAAAAGCAGACAATTCAAATGTTGATCTTGCTAATGTAAAAATGGCAATTAACCCTTTTTGTGAAATCGCTGTAGAAGAAGCGGTTCGTTTAAAAGAAGCTGGCGTTGCCACTGAAGTTATTGTGGTATCCGTTGGTGACAAACCTTGCCAAGAACAATTAAGAACGGCTTTAGCATTAGGCGCAGACCGCGCTATTCAAATCGAAACTGATGAGAAGTTAGACGCTCTTAATATCGCCAAACTTTTACAAAAGATTGTTGAAGAAGAACAGCCACAATTGGTCATTCTAGGTAAGCAGTCTATCGACAGTGATAATAATCAAACAGGTCAAATGCTCGCTGCCTTAACAGGTATGCCGCAAGGTACTTTCGCATCAGTTGTAAAAGTTGAAGGCGATAAAGTTAATGTAACACGTGAAGTTGATAGCGGCTTACAAACTGTATCCCTTAACCTACCTGCAATTGTTACTACCGATCTGCGTTTAAATGAACCTCGTTATGCTTCATTACCGAATATCATGAAAGCAAAGCGTAAACCATTAGTGGTTAAACCCGCTGCAGATCTTGGCGTTGATTTAAGCCCACGTTCAAAATTAATAAAGGTTGTATCACCTGCAACACGTAAAGCCGGTATTATTGTTGATGGTGTAGATACATTAATTGAAAAACTGAAAAATGAAGCGAAGGTGATTTCATGAGTATTTTAGTATTTGCTGAACATGATAACAGCACATTAAAAGCTGACACGCTTAAAACAGTTGCTGCAGCTCAAGCAATTGGTGGTGACATTCATATATTAGTTGCTGGTAGTAATTGTCAGAGTGTCGCACAAGAAGCCGCTAAAGTTAACGGTGTAAGTAAAGTACTTGTTGCTGATAATCCAGCTTATGAACATCAGTTAGCTGAAAACATTAGCTTATTGGTAACAGAACTTGCTGCTGATTACGAACACGTTTTAGCAACAGCTTTAACGACAGGTAAGAACTTTATGCCTCGCGTTGCCGCTTTATTAGATGTTGCACAAATATCAGATATTATTGCTGTAGAAAGTAGTGATACTTTTGTTCGTCCTATTTATGCAGGTAATGCTATTGCCACAGTGCAAAGCTTAGACAGTAAAAAAATCATTACGGTTCGTCCTACCGGTTTTGACCCAGTTGCCACTGATGGTAGTGCTGAGATTGTAGCAGTAGACTCAGTAACAGATGCTGGCATTTCAACGCATGTAAATGATGAACTCTCTGTATCTGAACGTCCTGATTTAGGTGCAGCAAGTATCGTTATTTCAGGTGGTCGTGGCATGCAAAACGGCGATAACTTCAAATTACTTGAAGGTATTGCAGATAAGCTTGGCGCTGCTATCGGTGCTTCACGTGCCGCTGTAGATGCTGGCTTTGTACCAAATGACATGCAGGTCGGTCAAACAGGTAAAATTGTAGCTCCTGACTTATACATAGCTGTAGGTATAAGTGGTGCAATACAACATTTAGCTGGTATGAAAGATTCTAAAATCATTGTTGCGATCAACAAGGATGCCGAAGCACCTATTTTTCAGGTAGCTGATTACGGTATTGTTGGTGATTTATTTGATGTATTACCAGAGCTTGAAGGTAAACTGTAAACTATAACGTTTTCAGACTTATTTTCTAGGTATAATAAAGCCACTTTAATAGTGGCTTTATTTTTATCTTTTATTTAGCCATTCAGACAATTAACAATTGGATATCGACATCATGAAAAATAAACTT
Source organism: Colwellia sp. BRX10-4 (assembly GCF_014077465.1). Taxonomy (NCBI): domain Bacteria; kingdom Pseudomonadati; phylum Pseudomonadota; class Gammaproteobacteria; order Alteromonadales; family Colwelliaceae; genus Colwellia; species Colwellia sp. BRX10-4. The sequence continues at coordinate 5,517 of NZ_JACGVZ010000025.1, read as the reverse complement.
TCTAGTCTTAGCGATCTTGCTGGTGCATTTGGTAGAGAGACATCCACGGCTGAGCATTCAGCCAAACAGCAACCAGTCGATAGTGCATTAGTCTATTCAACAGATAGTGGCCGTATCAAGCAAGACAATAACGCCCAAACAATAACAGCCAGTGATGGCTTTGCTAAAGTTAGACGTGAAACTAAAGGCAGAAAAGGTAAAGGCGTCATCACCATTAGTGGATTAGGCCTAGATGCAAAAGCACTAAAAGAGCTTGCTACAAAATTAAAGAAAACCTGTGGCACCGGTGGCAGTGTTGTAGGTGAAGTCATCGAAGTGCAAGGCGATAAAAGAGAGCAAATAAAACAAGTCCTTGAGAGCAATGGCTTTAAGGTAAAATTTGTTGGCGGTTAGTCAGCAAATATCTAACGGGCTAGCTTATATCGTACTTTCGTAATTTCATTGCTATTTTGTTGTGTGAAACCTTTAGCCGCTCTGCTAGTTTCCTCGTTGTTGGATAAAGCGGATACAACGTTTTAAGCAAATCTCCTTCAAATTTTTCTTGAGCACTATTCCAGTCCGACCATTGAGGCTGCTCAGCAAAATTATCACCATCGCTAGCAGAACCAGCAATATTGTGACTTATTGGCACAACGACAGCTGAAAATTGTGATAACGCACCATCAATATCAGATTTTTCAATAACACCACTATCATTAAGGGCCACTGCTCTAAATAAAATATTTTGTAACTGGCGAATATTACCTGGCCACGGGCATATCTTAAGGGCAGCAAGTGCTTGCTCTGTTAAAGTAGGTACTTTTCGTGCAACTTGAAGCGCCGCCATTTTAATAAAGTGTGCCGCTAATAAAATAATATCATCGGGTCGTTCACGCAGTGGTGGTATCGACAAATTCAATACATTGAGGCGATAAAATAGGTCTTCTCTAAATAATTGTCGTTCAATCTGTTGCGGTAAGTGTTGGTGACTGGCACTGATTATACGCACATTCGCTGTTAACTCTTTCGTGCCACCTAAGCGACGATATTTATAGTCCTGTAAGAATCGTAATAACTTAGCTTGTAAATATACTGACATTTCTGCAATTTCATCTAAAAAGATAGTTCCTGTTTCTGCCAATTCAAATAGCCCGGGTTTACCCCCTTTTTGAGCCCCGGTAAAAGCACCTGGCGCATAGCCGAACAATTCACTTTCTAATAAGTTTTCAGGTAATGCTGCACAATTCAGCGCTAAAAAAGGTGCATCAGCACGTCGACTGGCATTATGCAAAGCACGAGCTAGTAACTCTTTACCAGTACCTGTTTCACCACTGATAAGTACCGGTAATTCTAATTCTGAAAACCTGAGTGTTTGAGACTTTAACAGCCGAATAGCTGAGTTTTCACCAATAATATTATCAAATTCAGCTTGCTCTCGACTCTGTATTAACGCGATATGCTGACCAACGCGGTTCATTGAACGTAAAGTGAGTATAACACCCGATGAACTATGTTCTGAAAATATCGGCGTGATGTCAGCTAAATAAGAATGTTCGAGGAATGAAAGTGAAAAATTACTCATTGAAGAATTAAGCATATCTTGAAAGGACTGATCTATATATTGATCGATATGATGTCCCTCAATTGTTATCACTAAACCTTTTAATAACGACTGAGCGGCCGTATTAATGATAACAATAATACCATTTTGGTCGATATCGAGTATAGGGTCAGGAATAGTGTCTAATAAGGTCTTTAAATGAGCTTCACGTCTCTGTGTCGGTAATAAATCGACAGATAAACAATGAACTATATCATCGCGATGTGACAGAGAATTTTGCACATCTGACAATGCTAATTCATTGGACATAAAGTGGACATAAATAAAGTGACTAACCACTTCAAGTGAACGTATATTCCAACGATTATCAGCAAAAATAGCCAAGATTTCTTGGCTTATACCAATACGATCTTTTACTTTAATTTCAATTCTCATCATTTTATCTCAATGTTTTATAGCCATCTTGTAATAGATTAATTACAATGTATTAATTATATTACAGAATAGCTGATAAGCGATCGATTTGTAATAATTTAATTACAAATCAGTGAGGGCATACACTAAATAAAACATAACACATTGATATAAATAACTTATATATTGATGGCTCTATTTTTGCAGCTGTAAAATAAACAGATCAATATAATAGAAATTAGCGGCGCAACCTATAAATAATAACAAAGTGCGCTGTTAATTTTCTCAATCAAAATGCTTATTAAAGAGAAAATTTATGAAAAATAGTAAATATGTTGAAACACAAGCAATCCATTCAGGCCGAATTAACGATGAGCAATTTGGCTCTTTAGCAACACCACTATACCAAACATCTACTTTCATTTTTGAAAACGCTAAACAAGGCGCCGACCGTTTTGCGGGTGAAGCTGAAGGATATATCTATGGACGATTAGGTAACCCTACAGTAAGACAATTAGAAATGCGTGTTGCTGCCATGGAAGAGATGGAAGATGCCGCTGCCACAGCAACAGGCATGGCAGCTGTTTCTGGCGCCTTATTAGCTAATTTGCAATGTGGTGATCATATTATTTCCTCTAGTGCCTTATATGGCTGTTCATATGCATTGATCAGTCATATGCTAACCAAATTCGGCATTGAAGTTTCATTTGTTGATATGAAAGTGCCTGAAAATATTGAAAAAGCGATAAAACCAAATACTAAAGTTATATTCCTAGAAACACCAATAAACCCAAATTTAGTAGTTTTAGATTTAGCACGTATTTTAGCTATATCAAAAAAACACAGTATTCTTTCAATCGTTGACAATACTTTCCTAACCCCTGTTTTACAGCAACCTGGAAAATTTGGTGCTGACATCGTTGTTCACAGTGCAACTAAGTATCTAAATGGTCATGGTGATGTAGTAGCAGGTATTATCTGCAGTAATGCTGAAATGATAGAACATATCAAATTAACGGCACTTAAAGATATTGGCGCAACAATGAGCCCACATGATGCATGGTTAATTATGAGAGGATTAAAAACCTTACCACTGCGTATGGAACGTCACTGTTCAAATGCACAAACAATTGCTGAGTTTTTAGAAAGTCACCCAATGATAGCTAAAGTTTATTACCCTGGCCTTAAATCGCATGACGGTTATAAATTTATTGGTACGCAAATGAAAGCGGCCGGTGGAGTTATCGCTTTTGAATTAAATGCAGATTTAAAAGGTGGCGAAGAGTTTATAAATCGGATGAGTTTATTTTCGATCGCAGTAAGCCTAGGTGATGCAGAGTCTCTTATTCAGCACCCTGCTTCGATGACTCATTCACCTTATACACCAGAAGAGAGAGTGGCGGCAGGTATCAGTGATAGTTTGATTCGAATATCTGTTGGTTTAGAACACGTAAATGATTTACTTGACGATCTAAAGCAATCGTTAGATCAAATAGAAAACCGCCAAGAGCGAGTTGCCTAACTTAGCGTTTTATAACGAGTAAGTATAATTACCCGTAAAGTATTAATCCTGCGTTATAATTTTAGTTAGCGCAGGCAGTACTTTTTCTTTTAACAAGGTTAATTCACTTTCTGTATAAGCCTTCGTTGCAAACTCACCCCACACAGGCTTAGGCCAAGCAATATCATCCGCAAAGCGAACAATGTGATGGACATGAAGTTGTGGACAAATATTACCTAATGCCGCTACATTCATTTTTGTGCCATTAAATAACTGTATTAAGATTTCACTTAACAAGCTTGATTCATTGAGAAACTGCTGTTGTTGCTGCCAATCAAGTTGATAAATATCTTGAATATCATCGACCCTAGGTACTAAAACAAACCACGGATAATTACTATCATTCATTAGTAATAGTGTTGACAGTGGTAACTCAAGTAACTCAATGGTGTCACGTTGTAATAGCGCGTGAAGTTGAAATGTATTAGACATATAGACTCTCTTAACGTTTATTTTTACGACCGCGACCGCGGGCAGTTTTCTTAGCTTCTCTAGCCGCTACCTTTTTAGCCTCAAGCTCTATAAAATGAAGTGTTTCAATCTCTATCATATCGGGAGTTTCAAAGGTAATGCCGCCCAGGGTATTATCGCGTATCTCATTGATTAATATTGCTGCGGCTTTATGATAATCAATACGACCACCTGATTTAACACAGCCGCGTCTACGACCTATTTCTTCAAGTAACTCTACTTCGGTTTGTGGCGTATCGTCAAATTCATAACGTTCTTTTAATCGTTGCGGGTAATGCGCTAATAAATATTCACCAGCAAACGAGGCAATATCTTCATGGTCGAAGGCGGTATCTTTAACTGCGCTGGTAATCGCTAATCGATAGCCACTGTTTTCATTAACAATTTTTGGCCACAACATACCTGGAGTATCATACAAGTAAAGACCTTCGTCTAAACGAATTCGCTGCTGACCTTTAGTCACAGCGGGCTCATTACCCACTTTAGCTTTTGCTTTTCCAACAAGAGTATTTAATAAAGTAGATTTACCTACGTTAGGGATACCCATAATAACAACGTTGATCTGTTTACCCGTTTCATTTTTACTCGGTACTAATTTACGAATAAGACTAGGGAGTGTCTTCGCTACAGAAGGGTTATCTGTGGTTAGAGCGATTGCTTTGACATTTTTTTGAGACTCTAAATATTCTAGCCAAATTTTTGTTTTTGCAGGATCGGCAAGATCAGACTTATTGAGAATTTTAATAAGGGGGATATCACCTCTGATCTCAGTGATCATCGGATTTTCACTGCTAAACGGCAATCTAGCGTCACACACTTCTATGACCACATCGATTTGTGGAAGAATTTCTTTTATTTCTTTTTGGGCTTTATGCATATGCCCAGGGAACCAATTAATAGCCATAACAACACTAAGTAATTTACTAATGTGTAGATTTTAGCAAGTTACGCATTGATACACACGTTACATTGAAAATAAATATGATATTACAAGCATCGCCAGTTATAAGATAAGTTTTCGAGCTGAAAGATATTAAGTTTAACTCGCCTTAGTGGCAAGTTTACAAAGATTAGAATACAAATAAACATTACGTTAATCACAGGCATGCTTATTAAAGCCAGACTAGCCATAAAGTATTACGTTTAAATGTTACCTATTGATTTATTTTGATGAGAATTAGCAATTTTTGCTAAGTTTATTAAACGACAGAAAACAAAAAAACCAACTCTTTCGAATTGGGTTTCTGACGTGTAGGAATATACTAATGTCGTGTTGCCAAAGATGGCAAAGAGCGACCTAAATAGAAGCTTAACAATGTACTACTCTCACATGAGAATGTCGAACATAAGTCACACTAATGTTGGTGCTACGACTCTACAGGTATAAATGATTTATTTTTAAACGTCAGAAAGCAAAAAACCCGTAGCATCAGCTACGGGTTTTTCTAAATAGAAGCCTAGCAATGTCCTACTCTCACATGGGAACTCCCACACTACCATCGGCGCTACTGCGTTTCACTTCTGAGTTCGG